>JBHLOX010000110.1:0-9062 GCA_048940045.1 Promethearchaeota archaeon | reverse complement strand
TTCGAGTTACTCATTACAAAGACATCTCAATTCAGTATCTCAGAAACAAGTATTGTGACTCTTTAAAGTCTTCACATAAATCTGGTTGTCGATATTGTGTAGTTAGCTGATGAAAATGTTGGAGCACTTTTTTCCTAAATCCTGCGTTGAAGTGCAGTATTAAATTACATTCTGGATTTCACCTCCGTATCAATAAGGTGATTTCGCTTGAGGTGGAGAATGAAAGAGATGCACAGTCAAAGGATGCAGGGTATGTGCATGCTGTCAATTATGTTTCTGATACTTCTTTCACCAACACCATCTGTGGCTCAAGTTGAACATGATGATCTGACTGGTGTCAAGGTTGCTGTCTATAATGGAGCAGGTGTCATGAATTCCAGTCGCATCGCACTCACAAGGATGTTTGAATGGATGAATGCAACAGTTGTAGAGGTTAATGCTTCCCAAATCCTTAATGATTTCCTAGATGATTGTGATATTCTTGTTATTCCTGGGGGTGCAGAAGGTACTTGCGCCCGTGAACTTCAGTATCTTACAGGAGTAAACAAGGTCAAGGAGTTTGTCGAAAAGGGAGGCTCGTTCTTTGGAATCTGCGGTGGTGCAACCTATGGGGCGAATTACGTGAAATTCTTCAATGGTTCCATGAACCCTGTTTCTGAACCAGGTTCATTGATTCACGTAACTACCATGAACGTCAACCAGTTCTCAACTGGACCTGATCTCTCAGACTGTCCAACTGATTTCAGCACTATGTATTATGGTTCTCAGTACTTCGTCCCAAGAGAAGGCACTGATGTACATATCATTGCAACCTACGATTATAATGGCGAAGCTGGAATGGTTGCATTCGAGTATGAGAATGGAACAGTTTTTCTCTCAAGCCCCCATCCTGAATATGAGGAGGATAGTAACAGAGATGACACTACAGATTACGATTACCTTGATGATCCTGACTCAGAGTGGGATATTCTCTTCAGAGTTTCAAAGTGGCTTATCGAAGCCTCCTATGTAGAGCAATCAAGTCCATCAACAACACCAACTTACACATCCATACCCCTGGACTTGCCTTTGATTGCCACAGCTTTAGCTGGTGGTATCGTAGTTGTGTTAATAGTCGCTGCCTTCTATCGAAGAATGCATTGATGAAAGAAGATAATTCAGATGAAATCTATATTTACTAAGAGTATAGTGAATTCCTAGGAATGCCTTTTTCTCAGTGCAATTACTATTACCATTATCACAATACCGCCCGAGGCTGCTATCAAGGTTACATATTGCGATAACGCTCCATTGACGCAATCTAATACTATCACATCATACTGATGAACATATTCTCGAAGCAGTCCCGAGATAGAAAAGGCAGCATCTCTTGCACTATCCAAGCCTTGATTTAGCAAGGTTATCACACCATACGGGACTGTAGTATTTCCACCATAGTACCCATAGGCTTTTGCATGAAACGCCCATGCATCTCCCTCTGTGCCTCCCCACCCACCCCATTGAATGAGTGGATCCCCTGGTGCTAGCCAAGCAGTCTGAAGTGATTCCATTGTTCGTAAAGTTTCTGTTTCCAAGATACGTGTCCCATTGGAAACTCCATTATGCAAAAATACTAGCAGGAATTTTGCTAGATCAAAGATATTCGAGCGTAATCCACCACTCCCATAATTGAGTGTGTTATAGTGGGGGTATGCCCTATCGCCGGTAGATTCTGGATCTAAGTCAAACATGTATATATGAGGAATCGCTAATTGAGCTTCATCAAACTCAGTGTAGTTATACCCAGTACTATGCATTCCCAAAGGAACAAAGATGTTCTCTTGAAGATACTCCCAGATGGGTTGTCCAGTAACTTGATGGATGAGGTAAGCCAAGACATCATAACCGAAATTCGAATAAAACCGATTGGTACCTGGTTCCTGAGAAGTCCAAACTGCCGGGTCATATAATGAACCACTAGGTGTAAGATGCCCCTCTATCCAGTACGGATAAGGCAACCAGTCACAAGGATTCTCCCACCCCAACTGTTGAAGGACCTCTGCGGTTATTCCACACCAATACTGGTCCGTGTACTTACTCAATCCAGAGGTATGTTGTAGTAGCATCTTGAAAGTAATTGGCGTGTCTGTATAGTTAGGATGTCTTAGTGAAAATGGAAGGTAATCATTTACATCATCGTCTAGACCGATTATATCACGTTCATAGAGCTGAAATATTGCAGTCGCTGTGAATGTCTTGGTCACGGAGGCTATCATGTAAATAAGGTCTAGTTGTTGTTGTTCTCCATATCCTTTTGCCCATATCATTGAGTTGTTTCTAATTACAGCAACAGTGGTTGTTGGAATGTAGTGTTGTTCCATTATATCAAAAATCTGATCATCGACCTGTGGTCGAAAGGGGCAGAAACTCTTGTTCTCATAAGACGCAGGATTAAAGAAGAGTCCCATCATCAGAATAAATACTGACAGAATTTTGACTACTGTATTCAATAGGCGCAGCTTCCTATCAGGTGATGTAACCTATAGCACATTATATTTCTAATTGACTTTTGATGTACGCAAAGGATGATGTTCTGTGATGATTTCTTTGAGAAGAAATAAACGAATTTTCATGCCATACAGCTCGAATTCTTCTTCGTGATTGAATGAGTTACCTCATCGTCTATTACTCATGAACAGGAAATAACAGAACCATTGCTGAATCTCTTGCCAGTCGACTCTCTGCTGATATCGATGAAATAATCGATAATATAAATCGTCAGGGACGACTCAATTGGTTCATAGCTGGTCGTGATTCCAGAGCAGGAAATCTAACAGAGATCGAATATCTGAAAAATCCCCAAGACTACGACACGATTATCATTGGGGCTCCAATCTGGGCTTGGAACCAAATTCCTCCCCTTCGGACATATCTAGGAGAAGTTGACCTCAAGGGGAAACGTGTAGCATTCTTCATTTGTTCAAAGTCTGACGCCTATAAAGACATGTTTTCAAGACTAGCTGAAATGACACCTAGCTCAGAGCATATTGGTAATTTTGGTATCCAAGAAGATCGATTCAGGAATGAGGACTACTCTGCAGATCTTGAAGCGTTAATTGAGAAAATCAGCTAGGAAGATACCTTTTCCAAAACGTGATATAGCTTAAACCATCAGAATTCCTCGAAGTACCATGACACTCCTCCCAGATGTTCCAGATAATTTCCAGCCAACCTATTTAGACTTAGTCTTGGCTACATTGGCTGCAATTGGATTGCCATTCGCTGCTGCATTTATCTTCAATGCAACAGGAGCACTGATTCCCCTGTTCATTTACTATGGTGTGTTCTGCTGGATAATTGTAAAATGGCGAAGAGGAGCAGTTGGGTATGAAATAAACCGGGGAGCAATTCGAAAGCAGTTTTCAGGTTATGTAAGTTCAATCTTCGTTGTCATACTGATACTTCAGCTAATTCTAATCGGATTCGAATTCATCACTGTTGAGCGAGTGTCAGACTTCAATCTTCTGGGTTTCATAATCACACTTGTAATTTGGGCTCCAATGAATGCATTTTCTGAACAGCTCATCTGGATCTATACTTTCGACTCTTATGCAGAGTTCTTCAAAGAGGGTCCACAGAGGAAGGGGATGGTTGTAATTGGGGGTCTATTGTACATTGCTCTCATTAGTCTGATTCATCTACTATTCTGGATCTTGGTCCTTCCTGAGGGCCAATACGTATTCCCATTCAGTGAATTGTTTGTTCCCATTCAGACAGTGATATCAATTGGTTACATCTTTCTGTATAGAAAATCAAAGAGCATGTGGCCTTTAGGAATCATTCATGTACTGATTAATATTGCAGCAATAGCATTGAGTGGATACTCGATTCTGCCAGTCTTGCTTACTTCTTAATGTTTTAGCATTCAAGAAAGAGATTGGTTGAATAAGTGATACAGGTTTTCATAGGTCATGGACGAAGCATCGTAGACTTTTCTTAGATTTCAATCGTTTACTCAAGAGTGGAGGTGTTCTCTTATTCAGCGTTGGAGTTCATCCGGAAGGTACTGATGGAGTGTGGGACTTGGAAGTTGGGGATGTTGTACCTATGTACTGGAGTTACTATGGTCCCGAGAAGACTGTTGAACTACTCAAATCTACAGGTTTTGAGATAATTTTCGCGAGGCGTGTTGAAATTCAAACGGAGACTGAAATTGAAACTCATTACTGGATTCTCGCAAGAGCTAAGTAATATTGCTCACACTGGTTTCTCTAATGCTTTGACTTCGCACAGACCATCGCAACAACCAAGACAATCGCTCCAACTACAATAGCCACTATCTCAAAGGGAATCGACGGCACCTCTGTGGGATGCGTTGTTGGTTCGGTTGTTGTTGACGAAGGTTCAGTTGGTGGTGTAGTAGTACTTGATGACACCTCATAATGAAGCTTGAAGATTTGACCCGAATGTGTCCCGACCAGGTCCTTTGCTGCATTTTCAAAGAGTCCTTCATGATCTATACCTGTAGCACTCATACCGAGAATGTACGAACTACTCCCATTTACTGGCCACGCCTGGAGGTCATCATTTCGGCAAAGTATGACAGCGTCTGCGTGCGTTGAGTATGCTATGTGCGGATACACAAGATATTCGTGTTCGACAAAGTTTACGGCTATAGTTTCTACAGCGTCTGTCTGATCAGGTATTTTGTATAATATGTTCTTTGACCGTTCAAGAACATAGATATTTCCAGATCTATCAACAGTTAGGTCACCAGAGGTTACGTTTTCAATAGTGGTGATTTTTGAATAGTCATAAGGACTTTCCACTGGTATTCTCCATAGATCAAATGCTTCATTTCCAAAATCATGAGTCATTTGAATCATGAGATTGTTCTTTGAATCATATACCAAACCGTTAGGAACTCCCATCAGGTCTCCATGAAACCAGGTTGCATTTGAGCCATCTGGAAAAACCTTCAGAATCAACACAGAGTCGTTGCTAAGAGCCGCATAGATATTTTCACTACCATCTAAGATCAAGCCGCTACATGGATATGGCAGATCGGACATGAACTCGGTAAAGGTACCTGATTCGATTCTGTAGATATCCTTTTCCAACCCGATGAGTAGTAATCCATCTGAAGTTTCAATGATTGCACGAGTATTGACAGTTGGCGTAATTCTGTCTGGCTCAGTTTTGGCTGGATCAAATTGTACGACACAAGCGCCATATCCTGGTGTCCCCAGGAATGAGTTGAACTTGTTAGACCAACTTATCGCACCTATCCCTAGTTTTGCTGTCATAACAAATTCAAATCCAGTTCCGTTGTATTTGTGTAGCCCTTTCTCTATTCCCTCAGCAACTAAGTAATAGAGATCTCCCGATGGATTAGTAGCAATACTGATTCCCTCCCCGGTTCCTGGGATAGCAATTCCTGAAACCAAAATCGATGTGAAATTTGCTGTCATGTTCAACCGTGTAATTCTACCTGGGAAAGTTTCAGAGTAGTAGAGTAGATTTCGTGAAGAATCAACAGCGAGCTGTGCGCATCCAAGAATCCCTCTGCGAATGGTCGAGATGAACTCCCCATTTGCATCGAAGTGATAGATACTTGAATCATTCATCCAGTGGCCTGTGTAAATTGAGTCATCTGAAGGATCAACAACGAAATTTGTGAATGTAACATTAGGAGGATGTTCTTTTATGACTTGAATAGACGTTTCATTCAATTTGTAGAACGCTCCATTCCCAATCCCAATCACCCTATTTGCATTTGGTTGAAATGCAATAGCATCCAATGAAATATCCCCAAGAGGAAGATATGTTGTTACATTCCCATTGAGCTCCAATTCAACAATTTCAGAAGACGCCTTGTCTAGCACTAGTACTTCGTTGGTGCTAGTTTCGCAGATGGATGTAGGTCCTAGTGGGTTGGTCTGATAGATTGTTTCGGAAGTCCATCCCGGTTGGAGATCTCTAAAAGCATCAGCATACTGGGAGCTGGTGATTGCAGGGGTATATTGACTATCACTCAACAAAATGATTGGACTTGCAATCAGAACCATCAAAATCAACGATGTTCTAACTTGCTTCATATGATTGAATCTCCTTGGATTATTTCGAGTATATGCGTCCAATTGTACTTATAGCTACTGAAAATCCTGTCATAATGAGTTATGTTCCTCTCTATTGAGTTGGAATACTAGACCACAGAATCAAGGAACTCTTGTGTCTCTTTTGAGTCCAGATAATGAACAATCTTCTCTGAGTTAGAGTACTTCTCTAGAACAGGAAATGTGCCTTTTTTCGCCCTCTTCGGATGATTCCAGATCCACTTCAGAAAATCGAAATCAATCTTCTCTATGCAACCTTCTGGAAGTTCAGCGCGGACCTTCCCATGATGCACGATTCTCCTCTTAATTACTCTCCAGAGGGCAACAGGACGCTTTACTCGAAGATAGATTGCTGTGTCCGCTCGCTGTATTCTCTCCTCTAGTGTGGTTGAGTAGTTGCCATCCATGACCCATTCGTCCTCGTCAATGAGTCGACGAACAATTGAAGGCCATTCGTCTTTCGGTGTGGGAACCCAGTTTGGTTTCCAATAGTGGGAGTCGAGATGGATGCATGGAATCCCTAACTTGTCAGCTAGTTTTTCCGCGAAGCTCGACTTTCCTGAACCGCTATTGCCCAAGACAAGCACTCGTTTCATTTCGCTACATGACTGCGGAGAAGGATATTTGAAGACTTTGGCGAGAATTCGTGCCATCTATGCTGAAGTCCTTAAATCCTGTCTGAGGTATCTTCTCTCAGCTCACACTAGTGGTTATTTGGGGAAGAACTTCCTGTACGGAATGAAGAGCCCCAGTAGTGATAGACTTAGAATCGGGACCCACTGCAACATCTGGGAAACATCACCAATGTAGAAAGTGTTGAAGAGTCCAGTGCTCACCAAGAGAGCAGGCACTAACCACAGTGTGTACCAAGCCCATTTCTCTCCCTTCTTAAAGCCCGTTAGAGTTATCGCTAAGACAAAGAGGGACCAACTGACCTTGAGGAGACCCAGACTCCCGTATAGCCAGAACACAAAGTCCATGGCCAGCGGACTCGACGCCTCGAGGTCACCCAAGGGCATGTTCAAGACAAGCTGAACGTCATCTACAATTAGTTCGAGGGGGAGGAAGATTTGGTACAAACCAACTACCGACCACAATAGACCCAAAGCTAGGTATACCACCCACCCATACTTCTCATTTACTCGCTCCATCAGAAAACCTCCCATACATGTCTATTCGAGAGGTTAAAAAAACTGGTGCACGCAGTTATAGACAAAAGTAGATCAACTTAATGTTGACTTGGATGAGCTTCTTATTGAAGCACTTGGAATAAGCATGGGCATTGTTCTAGTGATCAACTTTCCATTGGTCTATTCTCTGAAAATGCGAAGGAATGCAAAGTAGCAACTTAAAGCATCAAAACACATACATCGCGAATATTCAAAACTAGGGGACACGTTAAGGTCAGTTTTAGAAGTAGGTTTCAACGAATTATGGGTGTGCCCTAAGGAACTATCCTCCCTAGGGAGGAATTCTCCTTTTCTTCTTTTATACTAATAGTGCTCTATATAGGCCGTGGTGAAATAATGACAGCACACAAAAATGACCATGATAAAGAAATTGCCCTTGAAACAGCCAGACTCCGTCTCATGAACACTATGAGAAGAACCAATGTAATCCAGATGCTTCAGTACCTGATTATCGGTGCTATGTGGGGTTATATCGCTTTGTGGATTATCTGGGTGATGCTGCAGGTTGTATTTGGTTTTGTGTTCTCAGGGTTTTTTGATTTGTATTCTCAGCTCTCATTTGTATTTGTATTCTCGGTGATCATTATGTCCCTTAAATTGTTCACCAAACTAAAGGCGATAAGATTTCTCTTGCGCTACGAAAGTTCAGATAAGAACGATATTGAGGATGATGAATCTACGAGTCTTGTTGCCCTCCATAGAGAATTTCTCTATTCTCTCACCTCCTCTAGATCGAAATCTGATGAATACACTGATGTTGCCATTCTTGAAAAGGAAATTAGAGACGCAGCACGGAAGTCTAATGGGCAAATTGCTTTTCAGATCTTCATCATCTCTTTGACTTGGATTTCAGATACAATTACGAATTTCTCTTTCGAAAAATTATTCAACAACATGCCGATGATTGTTCTTATTCTCCTATTGATAATCCTCAGCTTATGGACCCGGAAACTCATCGATGGATGGGTTAATACATTGCACGTTGTTGACATATGGGGAGAAGAGATTGAGATGAAATCTGGTGCGAACGATCTTGGTTAGTATGGAGTGTAGACCTGGACATGGCTAAACAACAGCGACGAGGAAAGTACCAGATTTGGGCAGAGATTCTTGAGGAGTGCTTGTGGTCCCCGCATACTCAGACACGACTTCTTCATACCATCAATCTCACAACCGCTCACATCAAGACTGCCCTAACTTACTTGGTTGGCCGTGGACTTCTGGAGAAGATTGTAGATGAGGAGGATTCATCGACATACAGAACCACCATGAACGGAAAGGAGGCTCTGACCAGGTACTACGAGCTTGTGAATGAATATTTTGGATAGGGATTCATGTTAGTATTCAAGTCCTTGTCGCCAATTACACTGAATGTTGGTTATTCCTTACCCATTGTTTTTTCTGATACTCTTGGAATGAATGCCATTTTTGTCTGGAGGCATTTATTGAGAAAATCAAATAGCAACCAAACTAGATTAGTGTTTCAAGAATTTCAGCCACATCTTCAACATATTTCGGACAGTTGTCGAATACACCCTTTTCGAAGGCATCTTTCAGATCTTCAGCAGCGGCTAAGTCATATTTGATTAGTTCTCTACATAGTACCGAACCATGAAGCTTGGTGAAATTTTCGAGAAGCGTGTTTGCGGCTTGAAAGGCTTTCTCCTCCATCATTGACCCTCCGTACTTTAGTCCTAGAGCCATGATTGCTCCCGTCAGAGCTCCACACACATTTCCATTACTAGCTATACCTCCACCAAACCCAGATGCTATATTC
>JBHLOX010000109.1:0-9074 GCA_048940045.1 Promethearchaeota archaeon | reverse complement strand
AATACATTGGGAGGTGAGTCGAATTTCAACTACGCACCTGCAGGAATCTATCTGATGGAGATTCTCGGACTGCAGGATATGCTAGATGTCAACCGGACCACCGATTATCTCTTGCAGTTCTGGGACAATGAGTCCGGATGCGATATATACGCAGACCTTCTCTTTACCCAGCGGATAGCTTGGTCATTGTGGCTCTTGGATAGAGAGAACTCGATTGATACTGCAAAGCTTCTCCAGTGGGTTCTCGGTCTACAGAAACATGCTCACGGAGAGTTTGTTGGCTATCCTGAGGCGGACCTCGACAATGAACGTCTGTTCTTCGCCAACCTTGCAACGCATATTCTTGCTATGTATAACGGTACCAATCTTCTGGACTCTGACTTCTTGGTCGAAGAGAAGCCAGTGTGGACCATCCCGCAATGGTGGATTGACTATATCAATTCTGAGTGGGGTACAATCTCAAATCAGGATGGCGGTTTCCGCTCTTGGTTTGCTAATCCACTGTTCGTAGTAGCAGTACTCATCTCAGCATGCATCGTCATACCTGTGACATGCTTGGTTTTGAGATATAGAGAGAAAGGATAGGAGAGTCTTAGCACGAGTTGAAGCTTAGAAGTCAGTCCACAATTCTTTTAACCGTTCCATCAAGAACTCCGAATCAGCATCATGGGCCGGTAGATCAGCCCGGTTGTGACTTCGATTCCCGATGTCATCTGGTGCATTGACCTCGAAGTTCACATATTTTCTTGGATAACTCCTCAGTTCTCTTTGTTTCGCGTATGAAATCAGTTCCAAGATTTCTGTTATGTAGGATGTTAATATCCAATGGCTCATGATAGCTTGGCTACTTCCTTGGCAACATCATCTGCAATCTCGACAAGTCTATCTTTCTCTATGATTGGTATGACCTTGTAGTTCACTGCACCAGAGAAGTATGACACAAGACCGACAATCTCTTCGATATCGTCTGTTTCGATTATTTCGAGTCCGCCAGATAGATCTGCATATGTGTATACGGGTGTTAGAGCCTTCATTTTCTTGTCTTCCTCTTTCACCTTCTTCGATATTTCTTGAAGTTTCTTCTCTCTTTTCAACGCTTCAACGGCGTCTGTGGATTCAAAGAACAACACGTATTTCATATTCCTAACCTCATTTGAATCAGTGGTTCCAAGGAACATAAGATTCGAATAATCATCTTCTTCGAAATATCTGGGAGTTTCTTCTCGTTCTTCATCGTTTCCACAGGAGCTATACTTCCAAAGATTAACTTGTATTTCATAGTTCTAACCTCACTTGGATTATTGGTTTTAAGAAGCACAATATTCGGATAATTGTATTATTCCTCCATTTTACTGTGTTATTGTACCGTCATACAGCGTTTAGAGCGTTATGAGCTCTCTATTTTACCATTGTATTTGAAAGAAACATATCAATTTCATCAAAGACGCTCTATCCGGTCATATTCATCCATCCAAGTGAGAATTTCGGGATTTGTTTTTGCTTTCTTACTATCAGTTATTCAGTCCAACAGTTTACTCCGGTATCAAATCTAGAAGATCAGCAGTTTCTGCATACTTGGAAGCCTTGATTTCGAAAACCTCGGCATTCACACCCGTTTCGGATATTGCTGAAATGACGAGATTGTGCAAATCTTGAGAGAGGTAGGGCGGGTAGTAGATATACAGGCATCCATAGGTCATTGGATTGTTCGCTCGTAGGACAACCGTTGGTGCAGCGGATAGTATCTCTGCAATAAATGGTATTGTGTTCTTTGATGAATCCTCAAAGAGGGCAAGTAGATTATGTCTATCATTGCACAAAACAAAACTGTACTGATGTCGAATCATGTGCTTCCTGAAGACATTCCTCAAACCTTTTTCTGCAATCTTCTGGGGAATCCCGTATCCATTTACAAGCCACTGTAACATCTCTCTCTTCCAGTGTGGCTTATGTTCAATGGCCATGGACTTCAGCAGGGCTATGAACAGAATATCTCGATCTGTTGGAGCTGCCTCGTTGTCAGGTAATGTGATGTCACTATTGGAAAATAGTGGATAGATATCACTAACACTCCTTGCCTTGGAGGAGTTTTTACGTATTGTCCATAGACCTGTTTGAGCGTCATAATTGTCAATATTGTGAGCATAAGCTTCGAATTCTAGAGCTTCTCCATCAATCGCATCTCTGAAATGATAGGTTATTGATATGAAGCAATCGCTATTCTCTTTCAATGAAGTGCAGAGTAAATCTTCTGCACCTGTCTTCTTTTGGATTGATTGACTCCTAGTCAGTTTAAGTACAATTCCTGTGTTCTTCGGAACAAGGCTTTGACTGTGTACCAATCCAGTAACTGTCACAATATCTCGTATGCGAGTAGCCCTCTGGCGACTAAGTCCGGTCCATTTAGCGACCCTCGAAACAGTGGGTCCCATTGCATCCTGTATTTTGACCAAGTTCTTCATCACTTCACGCGTATAATGATTCTCAACCACCCTAGGAATCAGGGCGGAAATATTAGTGATGACTCGATACATCCAATTCTTCTCGAAGGTAAGGATTACTTCGCTAGGTGCGATTGATTCGAAAATTCGTTGTACAATATCCACTTCTTCGAAACCAAAGTATTGTCTAAGATATGTGAAGCCGATTAATGTATCCAAGAGCCCAAATCCATCCAGCCAGCTTGCGTCGCCTCTCTCATAGATTCCATTGAAGTAGAACGAGAAGTCCTCTCCGCTTTCTCTGAAAGTTTCGAACAGGGCGGCTTGACCCAAGAATCCAGGTTTGCGATCAGAGGGAAACTTAGAAATGTTGAATCGTCTGGCAAGGTCCTTCTGCTTCTGAGTAACATGTGTCAACAATTCATCTACATTCATTGTATCTGGTATGTATTTTACAAGTAACGACTTCTCTGCTCTGCAGGGATGAACTAGAGTGTCATAGGGACCATGAATTCGTCTGGTTATCTGTTCTAGTAAAGTAGAATGCCTTATTCCTCCAAATTCCTTTTTGACATCCTTGATGTTTAGCACCTAATCCCCATCCATTTATTCAGAATTCAACGATATAGAATTGTTCGAGCTTCCGTCCTAACAACGCATTGTGAGGCATTTCAGAAACTTGATGCTCTGACCGGGATTGCGTTTTACAAGCATAAGAATTTGTTGAGAGGACTTGAACTACTCCACAATTCTTTTAACCGTTCCATAAAAGATTGCGAACCAACAGCATGGGCCGGTAGATCAGCCCGGTAGATCGCCTCTTTTTCTGAAAGATGCTGAAGCTGAAAGCCAATTCAAATTGGGATAGGGAGAATTATTCTGAGCGCAATTTTCAAAGCTTCTTTGAATCCTTCTTTCAAACCATCCTTCAACAACTTCTTTACTTTTTCTCGTCCTGTCTTTGGAACATTCGCTACTTCTTGCAGATTTTCAATAGCTTCCATGAGTTTCTCAAAAGACTCTTGTTGTTCTTTGAAATTCTTTTCGAGTAAATCCGAGGCTGATTCAAATCTCGAAATTGCATCCCGAAATGAATTGGCCAAATCATCGGTACGGTCCTTCAATTGATGGAGTGTATTTGTAATCTCAAGTTGGAGTTCATCAGGAATACCAACCTTTTCCATGGCAGTCTTCAATTCGCTAAACTCTGATTCAAGATATTGTCGAAGTTCCATTATATCCGCACGAATAATTTTGAATTCAGGAGTAACTCGTGTGATTATTCGATCGCATAGGGTGTTTACAAGTTCATCAAACATTGATAATGCATTCTCCTTAGGTGACGACTCCATCGTGACTACTGCTGCTGTTCCCTCAGGTACTCCCCTGACTAGCAATCTAGCTACTACGGGAATTCCAAGAGATCTGTGGATTGCTGATAGTTCTATCTTTCCTTCAAAAACATCAGACTCTATTTTGCTTTCTCTAGTAATGATTTGGAAATTCCTGAGTAAGGCTAATTTCGACAGACGGTCGTAAAGGATTCGAGGGGCGATACCCCGTATATGCGTACTCGCATGTTGGCATGTCAAATTACCAATTAATTCCTCAAACCTGCTTTGAGTAATTTCCGATGGTTCAAGAACAATGCAGATATGGCGAAAACTCACAGGTGACATTTGTTCAACATATGGTCGTTGAGTATGGTCGAAATAAGTGATTGTTGCGAAGACTTCACCCTCAACACACCAGACATCTTTCCAAGCGAATACAAAACGTACTCCTCGAATACCTTTACCGGGAGCAAGTTCACCGAATTTTTGCACTGTTTCAGTTTTCATCTCTAAGACGTCATCAGGGAATTTAGTAATCTGAATAGAGCCAGAGATGATTGTACGAGTTGAGATATTCTTCACACGAACAATGACTGTGGTTTCTTTTGTTGCAGGATTTGTATCTTCGGTTCTTTTAATTTCCAATAAGCCTGGACTATAGCCAATTGGTTGAGGAGAAACTCCTCTGATGTCTATTCCTCGTTTCCTTCGGTCAGCATAGAGAACTTTGAATGGTCGAGGTTTCAATTCTATTGGAGGTAAACGATGACCCTTAGCATTCTTGTAGTGAAACCAAACGCTCTCAACACGAATTGTTTTTGCTTGTGGATTGACTGGTTCCAACCACAAATCCATTGCAGTACTGCTTTCATTCACTTCAATCTCATCTTCAGTGTGTGACAAAGATCCACCTACAATTGTTATCTCGTCTGATGGAATGTTAACTTTGAATCTAACATCTCGTGCGAGTCCAGTTCCAACATTATCAGCCCATATTCGTATATGAGCAGTACCCTCAGAATCATTCACTGAGGTGAGATGAGGTTTTAGCTCTGGTGGTTCTGTTTGGACATTTATCGATATTTCTTCAGGGAACTCAATTGATCTCTTATCAGCATAGCTGCATTGTGTTGATATTTTAATTCGGTTAACACCTTCACGTGCACTAGTTTTTGGATGAATCTCTGTGACTACCGTTCTAGATTCATTAGGTTGCAGACTATTAATCTTCTCAATCTCGGTGTATGAAACCCCTCGAGGACATTGGAGTTCAACAATAATGTTCTCAGCTTTTCCTCGACCAACATTAGAAATTTGTAGTTTTAGATCTGTTTTTTCCAATACAGGAAAATATTCTGGAAGTTGGGGACGGATTACTAGGTGAGGTGCTTTTGGAAGAACATCAACATTCAGGGTGCTGGAATTAACGTATCTTGTATCCTTTGGTTTTTTTGTTTCAACTGAACTCTTTATGGGTCCAATCAAATATCTTCCAACAGTTTTTGGAACTAAAGTAAATGTGATGACAAACTTCTGTTTCGCTTTAAGTGATACATTGTGGTTCTTGGGGATGACCTTCTTTAGCTTGACATCCTTAGGCAGATCTATTGACAGTTTTAGTATATCAATTGATACTCTAGCAACAATGGTAGCTCTAATTGTTATGTCCTCATCACCTATGACATACTCAGTTCGTTTTGTTTCTAGTTTGATAATACATGGTGCAGGTTTTGGTTTTGATTTTCTTCCAGAGGATGACGGTCCTGACTTGAATCCAAGACTAGAGAAAGTACTTGATATATCAGACAGAGTGCTTGAGGATGATAAACCTAGACTAGAGGATGCAAGTGATGAAGTAGAACATTCATGACCTTCTGAAGAGTCGTAGTATTTTCCACAAATAGGACATGTCAAATAAATTGGTATCTTTGGGAGTTTCATTCGCCAAAATTGACATGTGTGTGAACTCCCATCTCCAACAACCGTATCACCGCATTTGGCGCATCTTTTTGGACCCAATATACCACATGTATGAATCGGGTCACCGTATATCATCTTTCCACATTCGGGACAAGTATTAAACACAGTAACTCCACTCCAAGTGTCCCTTTTCTCACACAAGTTCAAATAACCATTGGAAAAGAAGCCACTTAAACACAGTGTCATCACGCAGAGAGATCTGAATTCATGATAATCTAAGAAGGATTAGCAGACGTGATTCATTTACTGAATCTCAATTATAGTAAATCTTTGAATTTCTTGAAGACATCTACTGCATGAACTGTTGCACCGCAAAATTGGCAATTAATCACATCACCATCCTTTGGGTATTCCAATTTACCATTGCAGGATGGACACTCTAGTGTCTGGAGTACTATGCCTTTGTTCTCTAATTGCGCGTGGATTGAAGCAAAATCCAACACAACTTGATACTGTACAGACTTTCTTGCTAGCAGCACATTAGAAACATACCTGTTCTCATCAGTGATTATCCCATCTAAGGAGCCCTTAGCGATGAGTTGAACGACGAGATCCTTCACAGTATTGAATACTTGAATATCTGGAATTTTATTAGGATCTATTTCCTTCAATCGAGCAGTAAGTAACCTAATTTTATGACTCTTTGAGATATCCATTAAGTCAGCTTCACCTTTTGGTTTCACTAGACTCAGAATTGCTGTTTCAAGCTCCTCAGGTGTCTTGAGGAGAAGTTTCTGATTTTCAAACATGGCAAGAAAGATCTTGGCTTCAGATTCTGAGCATCCATAATTGTAGGTTCGATTCCCCCATGCTAGTGAACTGCTGTCAATGGCAATACTGTTGCCAAAGAGTCCTTTCTTCTCAATACGGATTCCCTTGATGTCCTCGAAAGGAAAATCATGAATCCTTTGACCACGCCTTACAAGCGCGCCTTCATATTTGATGAACACTACTCCTTTGTCCGTGATAACGAGGTCGCCTGAAAATTTCTGATATTTGCATCGAGTGACATGGACCGCTTGTTCATCTGGGTTGATACCTTCAAGTGTCGCCAAACATAACCACGGTGATCGAAAAAGCAAGTACTTGAGTTAAGTGTTCCTAGAACAAAGAGTGGTGGACCGGGCGAGATTCGAACTAGGTTTCAGGGCATACTATCCGACATTCTTCGAAGAAATTTCGCCGTTATTTCAGCTTTACTGGCCACTTCCCTAAATTCCGGTTCTGAGAGAAAAACAGGAAGATTGTGGGTAGCCATATCCAAAACATCTCTAAGCTCGGTGAGATTCTGGATTTGTTTTTGTATCCCTGTCTTCTTTGATATTCCTCCATACTTTCTGAAATCATCATTGTAGTTTTCCTTGAATACATCAATGAGAACTGAGAATCCTTGAATCATGTGTCGGTGCTCATTATAGATTAAATCCATCTTCTCTGGTATTCCCTTGTACGCTTTTTCCAAAACATGATACAATAGATTCTCTAGCAATTTACGCGATAAAACTCCAGCAGCTGTATAACATGCAAATTTGAAGCATTGGTTTATCTCCTCTGCTAGTATCACAAAGTCATTAGTGGTTGTTAGTTTCTCGAAGATTGCTACATCGAAAACCCCCTCATCATGAATCAGAAAACTATCTGGACTATCTTTTCGAATTGAATCACTCCAGCCTAAAACGAAATCATAGACCCGCTTCCGAACAGCAGACACGATAAGCCTCATCATCCGCAAAGTGAGAATCGCTCGATAGGGAATCTCAATCTTTATTGTACGTTCAATTTGCCCTGAGATGTCATCTTCACCTTTTGGTACATCATGAGTTTCCGTAGAATCGAAGATTGCATCATACTCCGCGGTTTCCAAATCCCCTATTGGTCCAAGGACCAAGTAAGACCTCTTCTTTCTTGTTCCGATGAGTGGATAATAATAATTCCAGCCAGGGTCACCACGTTTCAATGTCTTGGATTTAGAAACAGATGCCCAAATTTCAACCTCACGATATTTAGGCACGTCTTTCTTCTCTGGATATCCCTCTATTTCATAGTCTATCCATTTTACATCTTTCTCTGCCAAACCGAGTAGGCTCGCAAGCTCTTTTGAATAGTAAAGCAGCGAGTCAGTTGAAACCTGTCGATTTGCAACATTTTGTAGCACTAATTCAATCAATTCTCCCATTCTTTCCTCCTTGCTCTTAGGCATGATAAGCAAGACACATCCTACTCTATTTGTATGAACAAGTTGAGTAGCAATTCTCGGTTTTAAATATCTACCACTTATCTAATCTAATCCATGGCTTCACTCCACAATTCTTTTAACCATTCTATTAAAAACTCGGAACCAGCACATGGGCCGGTAGATCAGCCCGGTTGTGACTTCGATTCCCGATGTCGCAGGGTCAGATCGCCTCCTTGGCAAAAGTTAACAATGGTTAACTATCCAAACTGGAGGAGGTCGCGAGTTCGAATCTCGCCCGGTCCACCATTTCTCTTTCTCCTTACTTTTGCCAACCAAAAAAATAATAGAATAGATAAACAGTATAATATTGCTGGACAATTCCAGCAGGGATTAGGAGGAAGGTAATTGAACAAAAAGACATGTCGTAGGATATTACTTGTTGCGTTCGTGGTTTTTACCATAGGATTTGTAATCATTCCGCAAGATGTCGCTGCATATTATGAATGGTACGAATATCATACATATTCAGCAGATGACACTAAGTACACAAGTGACTGGATCTATTGGTTGCATTCAGAGGCTACAATCAGATATAAGTACAGAGAGGACAATAGAGGCCGGGTTCGCCTAATTAGCCGTGACTGGTATAGGGTCGAACATATGATGCAGATGAAACCTATCGATGGAGAATGGTGGCTAACCTGCAATGGTGCTCTCTTAATGATTATAAATAGAGGTTCTACTGAACTGTGGCGTTATGAAGATTGGGACTGGTATCATTCAGCTGGTCCAGGATTCGCATTCCAGTCCGGTGATCAGTTTCGAGACTACTCGACATCGGGAGTATATGGAGATATGATTAATATTATAACAATACCCTGAGCCAATTCTGTAAACATTGCTAGGTTGTTAGACCTAGCAATTTTTTTTTCTATATAGACTAATCTCGCCCGGCCCACCATTCAATTTTCCCATTCTTGTTGCAATCCAGTCTTGTGCAATTGCCTCCTTTCTGACATCATCATTCGTTCGGCTTCTCGAGTCTAATGGCGATAAGTAGAAACTTCGAAGACCTTATGTCGAAGCTCCGCCCACAGTCTGGTTGACAGTGTTGTCATATCTGTGAAACTGAGGGCCAAGTAA
>JBHLOX010000108.1:0-9161 GCA_048940045.1 Promethearchaeota archaeon | reverse complement strand
GTTTCACTCATGTTCTGTGTGTATCCTCCAAATCCAGGTCGAGACTGTCCTAGATAGAAGGAGTCGGTTGATGCAGAGATTCCAAGATGATATGTGACTCCAAGGGTTTCAGCAGCCTCAACAAAAGCGAGGACCACCTCATATGAAGCTGATGCTGGGTACTCCGGTCTGACATACTGTTTGCTGGTTCCCTCTAGACGAACTGCTGCAGTTGAGATAATAATGTCACCAATCTCAATCTCTTCCTTCAGAGTGGCACACGATCCAACACGGAGAAAGGTTTCTGCTCCCACATTTGCCAGTTCTTCGATGACAATTGCTGTTCCCGGACCACCTATCCCTGTTGAACAAGCTGAGATGTCTGCACCCTTGTACTTCCCTGTGTGAGTGACAAACTGTCTATGCCTGGCAACCTCTTTCGCCTCGTCCCAGAGGGCACTAATACGTTCAACCCTCTGTGGGTCTCCGGGAATCAACACTGACTTAGCTACATCACCCCTCTTAACCTCAAGGTGGTATTGCTCCCTGTCCTCAGTGACAGGTCGGGTTGCAGAGATCTTCTTGCCGTTCATGAAAAATCACCTGCTATATGCATGAAAACTATGATTTCTTACTTTTGTTTCACTCGCTAAGCATATAGGGGAAGGCATATCCTACTGAAAACCTGTTGAGGTCAATTGACATGTCGAAACTTGATGAATTGCATCACCTGAATCTTGGAAAAAGAGTCCGTCTTCACAGAATGATGTATGCACACGGACCGGGTAATGGAACCTTGCTAATCCTACCAATTGACCAAGGACTGGAACATGGTCCGGTCGATTTCTTTACTGAGCATGACTCCATAAACCCCGAATATCAGTTCAAACTTGCCATTGAAGGTGGATACTCTGCGATCGCCATGCATCTTGGTCTTGCGGAGAAGTACGCCCCGAAGTTTGCAGGCAAGATTCCAATTGTTTTAAAGATTAACGGGAAAACGCGTATTCCCGCTGCGAACCAACCAGTTTCTCCTATGACCGGCTCAGTTGAGGACGCAGTCCGAATTGGTGCAGATGCGGTTGGATACACACTCTATGTTGGAAGTCCTAACCAACACACCGACTTCACCCAGTTCAGAAAGGTGAAAGAGGACGCTGAACGCTATGGCATACCAATCATAGTCTGGGCGTATCCCCGAGGAGAGGCTGTGGATGCAAAGGGCGGTCGGGACTCATTATTTGCCATCGATTATGCAGCCAGAGTCGCTGATGAGCTTGGGGCTGATGTTGTCAAACTGAATGTACCGACAACCAGTGCCAAAAGCAGATCGATGCAGCGACCTCCTTATGACACGCTTAATTGGAGCACAGAAGAGATGGTATCTAAAGTTGTAAAATCGGCTGGAAAGACGTTGGTCATCTTTTCGGGTGGCGGGATGGACACGGATGAAGCAGTTATTGAACGTGCTCAAATCTGCATTGAAAATGGTGCCTCAGGACTGATCTTTGGAAGGAATATATGGCAACGGGACTGGGATGATGCTCTGAAGATGATCAAGACACTGAAAGACATCTTGTTGAAGGTCAAAGAGTGAATGTGCTCTGAATTTCAACATCTTCCACCAGATGAGAACTATTATATGGATAAAGAATAGTTGAAGTTCTCAGAGGCTTCACTTTCTGGAGCTCGAAAACACTAAGATTTGGAGCGAGACACGTATGGTTGAAACCACCATCAGCGTAATCAAAGCAGACATTGGCTCTTTAGCGGGTCATGTTGTTGTACCTGACTTCCTATTCGAACTTGCGAGGAAAGAGTTGAAGGAAGCAGTCAATAAGAAGATAATCAAAGACTTTTACGTTGCCAACGCTGGCGATGATCTCGAGTTGATCATGACTCACGACAAAGGTGAGGGTGCTGAGGATGTTCACAAACTAGCTTGGGACACGTTCATGAAGGGTACCGAGCTCGCTCGCGAGAAGAAGATCTACGCAGCAGGACAGGATATGCTAGCTGACACCTTCAGCGGCAATGTCAAGGGAATGGGTCCAGGCTCTGCTGAGATGGTCATTGAGGAGCGAAAATCTGAACCAGTCGCTATATTCATGGCTGACAAGACTGAACCTGGTGCATTCAATCTTCCTATTTACAAAATCTACGCTGATCCCTTCAATACCGCTGGACTTGTGATTGATCCGAACCTTCACGATGGATTCAATTTCATCATTCAGGATATCATGAAGGATATTCCCTGCTTCATCAATATGAAGACACCAGAGGAATCGTATGATGTACTTGCCCTGCTTGGAAGTACCGGCCGTTATACCATCAAGAAGGTCTATCGTCATGATGGCATGATCACCGCATCTGTAAGCACTGACAAACTACACGCAATCGCTGGAAAGTACGTTGGAAAGGATGACCCTGTCGCGATTGTCAGAGCTCACTCAGGACTACCAGCCATGGGTGAAGTCCTTGAGGCATTCACTATACCCCATCTTGTTTCCGGTTGGATGAGAGGTTCCCATGCTGGACCATTACTGCCGGTTTCACTCAAGGACTCTAGGTGTACACGGTTCGATGGGCCTCCACGTGTTGTTGGACTTGGATTCCAAGTTTCAAATGGAATGCTTATTGGTCCTGTTGACCTGTTTGAGGATGTGGCATTTGACATCACACGCCAGAGAGGCATGGAGATTGCTGACTATCTCCGACGCATAGGTCCATTCCAACCTCATCGGCTGAGTGAGAACGAGATGGAGTACACAACTTTGCCCAAGGTCCTCACACGCTGTGAGAATCGATTCATAGAAGAAGAGATTGTGCCAGAGGGAAAGAAAAAGGACACCTCTGAATCTGCAGAATAATTGAGTGTAGATTCCTAACCTGTTCGTTTGATGATGTGGTAGCCAAATTTGGTTTTCACAGGCTCATTTGTCATTGCGCCAACCTTTAGGTTGAATGCCGCTTTTTCAAATTCAGACACCATCTGTCCCTTTGTGAACCAACCTAGATCTCCACCCTTTTTCTTTGATGGACAATTACTGTATTGTTTTGCTATCGATTTGAAATCATCTCCCTCTTTGATCCTATTAATCAAAGCAAGTGCCTGACTGTGTTTGTCAACGAGAATGTGGCTAGCGCGGACCTTACCAGCTTTTCCTTTTCCCATGGTGATCACCAAGATGCTGGATTTGCTACCGTTGGTCTGGTCTTAAAACCTCACCTATCCGAGGTTTTATGTCGAGTTGAGTGATAGCTTCTTTATCTGTAGGTAGATGCCATATGAAAGCGACAGTATTCCATGAACACGGTCCACCAGATGTATTGAAGTACGAAGCCATTCCAGACCCAGAGGTTGGACCAAATCAAGTGCTTGTGGATGTAAAAGCAGTAGCGCTTAATCATCTAGACTTGTTCACACGCAGAGGAATCCCCGGACTCAAACTCGAGATGCCCCATATTCTTGGAAGTGACATATCTGGAATCATTAAGGAAATTGGTAGTAATGTTACAGAAAACCTTGAGATAGGACAGAAGGTTGTGATCGATCCAGGTCGTTCTTGCGGGGTATGTGAATACTGTGTTCGTGGTGAAGAGTCACTCTGTGCCAATTATGGGATAATCGGGGAGCATTATAGAGGAGGTTATGCACACCTCTTCTCAGCGGATGCAGAACACATCATACCCATACCTGAACATAGTGAATTAGACTTCAATGAAGCAGCAGCAGCACCCCTCACATTCATGACCGCTTGGCGAATGCTCATTCCCAAAGCTCAGGTCAAACCCGGTGATGATGTTCTAATCATTGGGATTGGTGGCGGTGTTGCACTGGCTGCATTGCAGATTGCCAGGCTGGCTGGAGCAAGAGTGATTGTCACAAGTTCCTCAGATGAGAAGTTAGAGAAGGCTTTGGAACTCGGTGCTAGTATTGGCATCAATCATGCCAATAAACCAGACTTTCACAAAGAAGTATTCGCGCTCACTAATCGACGAGGTGTAGACATTGTTGTAGATTCAGTAGGAGAGGCAACATGGGAGAAGAGCCTGAGGAGCCTTACAAAAGGTGGGAAACTGGTCACATGCGGTGCAACCTCGGGACCTACCGCATTAACCAATGTCAACTTGGTTTTCTGGAAACAACTAGAGATACTTGGCTCTACTATGGGGAGCCGTTCAGAACTTCGTGATGTCCTCAAGCTTGTTTGGAATGGTCAACTCAAACCAGTCGTAGACCGAACTTTTCCTCTATCAGATGCGAAGCAGGCTCATGAGATTCTAGAAAAAGGTGAACAATTTGGCAAGCTGGTTCTAAATCCATAACTAACCTAGTAATACTCCAATACGAACCACAATTAGACACCCTTTCATTATGTTCTTTGTATTGGAATGTCTTGGTGTACAATGAGAGTCGTCACTATATGCCTCCCTGAGTCTTATGTCGAAGGTGTGGATGAATTAATTGGACAGAACAAATACCCCAACCGTTCTGAAGTCATCAGAATAGCTATTCGAGACCTTCTTGTTGATGAGCTCTGGGGTGATCGAAAACCTTCCAGTAGTCTGCCTCTCGTTGCACAGCTCCAGAAATTAGCCCAAATACAGGAGCTTCCACAAGAGCCGCAATCCGGTTAGATACAACCGAACTATCTTTTTCTGTAACTGCATGCCTCAAAAGCAGGAGCAAGACGGGGACAAGTATTGCTCTCTCTATAAGGAGCCAACTCAAACATGTCAAGATTCTTCCGACGAAAAAAGAAAGAGGAAAAAAAGGCTGAGCCAAAGCCAGTAGAAGAAGAGGCTGCGACCGTACCTGAAGAAGAAGAAGAAGTTGTACCTGCACCAACTATGGAAGAGCCCGCCGCTGCCGAAATTGCAGATGAAATACCAGAGGGTAGAGGTGACACAATTCCTTACCACGACTCAATTCAGGATCGACTGGTGTATATGCTCAATGATCCTAAGATGGCTGACGGTCTAGAAGGTACACATCAGTTCGAGCTAGAGTTTATGGCAATGGGCGAACGGTTTTGGATTAGAAAAGCGCCTCTTGGTGAGATTGAAACAAAGGTTGGCAAGGCTGACGACGAAGATGCCCATATCCGAATATCAAATGATGCAGTAAGCGAGTTATTAACTGCTGCCACATTTGCAGATTTCTCAAGACTCTATCTGAAATACTACAAGACATCTGAAGCTGGCAAATTCATCAAGATTGAGGCTCGAAAACCCATCACTGACATGAACCGAAGAGGGTATGCTCGAGTGCCAGTGTTGAAGTTGCTCATTGGGGCTGCTCGATAAACTAAAACCCTCTAACAATAGTTTAAAATCGGGTATCAACTCCACCTGATTGCATCAGGTGGTTGTATCTTGTCAGACATCAAGACTCCAGTTGTCATAATCAACTTCAAGACATATTCCCAAGCTACAGGCGAGAAGGCTGTTGCACTGGCAAAGACATGTGAGAGTGTGTCACGAGAATTTGATGTGCCTATAGTCGTTGCTCCCCAGATCTCTGATCTATATCGAGTTGTTCAGGCTGTAGACATCCCTGTTTTCTCACAGCATATGGATCCAGGTGAACAAGGTAGATTCACTGGTCATATACTAGGCGAGGCTTTAATCGAAGCTGGTTGTTCTGGAACTCTACTGAATCATTCAGAAAACAGGATGCAACTTGCTGATGTTGAACTTGCTGTGACAAAGGCAAGAAAGCTAAGACTCTATACAGTAGTGTGTACAAACAATCCTGCTGTGAGTGTGGCAGCTGCTACAATGAAACCTAACTCAGTAGCAGTTGAACCACCTGAGCTCATTGGCACCGGTATCTCCGTATCCCAAGCTCAACCAGAGGTAATAAGCGGAACAGTTGAACTGATTCGCAATGTGAACAAAGATGTTGTTATTCTCTGTGGTGCTGGTATCAGCAACGGGGATGATGTGTCTGCGGCCATGAAGCTGGGGTCTCAGGGAGTCCTTCTTGCCTCAGCGGTAGCTAAATCTGACAAACCTGCTGATGTCCTCAAAAGCCTGACTGGTCCATTAAGAAAATAGCACATTCCGGATGATTTTTCACATAACATAGAGCGCCACTTTTAGGCGACTGAATTTGAAAGTGACCTTGGAGTGTGCACACTGTCTACTTGAAAGAGCAATAAATCAGATCAAGCTGGCAACCGATGATCCCGCCCTTAGAATGAAGGTTGTCGAGGCCATGACAAAGTTTCTGGGTGAGAACTTCAATGGTGATGCTGTTCCTAGTCATATTGGAACGGATAGGGACCTCCTTGTTCAAGAAATGACAGGAAATGACCCATACAAGGAACTCAAGCACCAATCCAATGAGATGGCCCTAAGTATACTCCCAGAGCTTCAAGAACTAGTAGATGAGCATGAAGACCCAAAGATTCGCTTCCGAACTGCAACTCTAATCACTGCTGCTGCAAACGCAATCGAGTTTGATGTGTCAGGTCGGAACTTCACTCTTGATGAGTTACGTATGATCCTTGATAATGTTGAGTCTGATCTTGTTATCGACCAAGTTGAAGAATTCAGGTTGTTCCTTAGTGATGTTGAAGAAGTTCTATACTTGATGGACAACGCCGGTGAAGTTGTTCTTGATATGATACTCATTCGTGAAATCAAAAGACTTGGTCCAAAGGTTATTGCAGTTGTCAAAGGTGGTCCAGTCCTAAATGACGCCACGATGATTGATGCTGAAGAAGTGGGTCTGTCTGAGTGTGCAGATGAAGTCCGTGACACCGGTGCTTCAGCAATCGGTGTGAATCTAGAACGCAACTCTGATGAGTTCAAGAAACTGTTTTCATCTGCTGAACTCATAGTGGCGAAAGGAATGGGCAACTTTGAATCTTTGACTGAATTCGAACCGTCCTGTCCTATTATTCACATAATGCGTACCAAGTGCAATCCTGTAGCCCAACATGTTGGTGTACCTCGTAACAAAAATGTAGTACTAATCCGGATGCCGCCAACGGTAGACTAGATGTGCTATGCCATATCATCCTTGTACGGTCTAAGGGCTCTAGCAAGACTCCCTGATTCTGTAAATTCCACTTTCATCTCTGGGAACTCAAGACTAATGACATCTCTGAGTCTTCTCATCCCAGGTTCTTCTGTATTGAACGCACCAAGCTCCAGCGTGTTGATACCCTCTTCATTTGCGAGCAACCTAATCTCTGGAGACAGGTCTCCCGTGACCAATGTGTCTAAATCCTGATTCTTTGCACTGATGACCTCAGGCATGTCCACACTACTTCCAGCAATGACAAGTACATCCTTGACCTCATCATCAAGATCTCCTGCAAATAGAATTGTGTCAAGTCCCAACTTTCCGGCCAAGTAATTCACAAAACCTGATTGATTCTTGACACCAGGGGGTTCGCAAATTCTACCGATTGCCGCAAGTTCACCAAAGTCACTCTCAGTCATGAACTCCCCTTTTTTCTTGAATCCCATAGATTCTACAAGTGCATCATTCAATCCGTCTCGAGTGCAAAGCCATCCACTTCCCACAGCATAGGCTGAGATGTAGTTCTTTGTCAGCAGTCTCACTCGTACTAGGTCCAATCCCGATAATCTATCAATAGCAAATGGAAACAATGGATGATAAGTGACCAGAAGATTGACCTTGTCCTGCGTTGCTTTTGTAACGACTCGAGCGGATGGATATGTGGCCATCAAAACTCTGTTTATTGTTGTATTTGCCTGCTCTGATTCAGTCTGAGGCCCTATTTCAACCCGACCCTCAAGTCCTCGAATGGTATACTCTCTCGGAGATAATTCGCGCAGACGTTTGACTAGTTCTAAAAGACTGGTCATTATATCACCCTATTCTGCTATTCACACAGACGGCTGATAGTAATCTCGGTCTTATTCTTTTTCCTGACTTCTGAACTACCTACTCGGCATCCTCATCATCAATTTCTTCGTCATAGGTATACAGGTCTTCAAGACTAATCTCATCTAACTGAAGATCATCTTCCTCAATAACTTCGAGCTCTGGTTCCTGCTCTTTCTTCTTCTTTGGTTTCTTCTTTGGCTTGGCTTCTTCTTCGACAACCTCAAGCTCTGGTTCCTCTTCGAGGACTTCAAGTTCCGGCTCTTCCTCAAACACCTCGAGTTCTGGCTCCTGATCAACAATCTCAAGCTCGGGTTCCTTCTCTTTCATCTTCTTTGGTTTCTTCTTTGGCTTGACCTTCTTTTTCTTCTTCTCAACTGGAGCCTCTTTCACTGGGGCGACGGTTCCCTTTCGTCTGAGCTCAAACAGTTTGGTCTTGGCCGCACGGACTTTCCTCATTCTCCTGAAGTCAATCTGCTCTGGATTCTGGGTCTTTCTTAGACGAGTCAATTCACGTTTGATGGCTTTTTCCTTGTTTACCATATTGAATCACCGTCGCAATAACAGCGTCACTTTGTGATTGTTTTATAACTGTGTCGTAACCTCTGTTGGACAGACCTTTCCTCCTTCAGTGTGGGTGGAAATGGCGTAATCCCGATCTATGAGTGATTGAGATATGAGTAAGAAGAAGAAACCCAAGATGGTCAGCATTCGTTTTAGGATTGATAAACACCTCCTGGACCGAATAGATCAGATTGCTGGTGAGCGAGGGCGTCAAAGATTCATCCATGATGCGATTGTCTGGAGATTGGATGAAGAACTTCCTCCTATCGTCTATGATCTAGTTCAGGAAGTACAGGAGCTGAGGGTGCGTGTTGAACATTTAGAGAGCTCAAGTACTACAAGTTATCATCTGGGAGAACTAAACGATGTCGCGCGTGATGAGCTTTGCAGTGACGAACTAGATCGAAAACTACTCGCATATTTCATCAAGAATGAAGGAGCTACAACACCCGAATTGGCCAACGTTCTTCTTGGAGATCGAGAAAAGCGCAGAACCATCCTAGACCGAATTGACCGATTGAACAACCGCTCGCAGAAACTCTTTGGCTCTCCAGTTCTGGAGTATAAGAAAGGATTTGTTAAGGACAAGCGTGGCGCTTGGTGGATAACAGGTTTGGAGCATATCATTGTCTGATTTAGTAAATCTTTAAAGAACGCAACCCCGACAAGCTCTCGGGGCCGTAGTCTAGCCTGGATAAGGCACCAGCCTCCGGAGTTGGTTATCCCCGGTTCGAATCCGGGCGGTCCCGCC
>JBHLOX010000107.1:0-9177 GCA_048940045.1 Promethearchaeota archaeon | reverse complement strand
ATCGAGAACCTACCATTTGTGGATTCCAACGACCATGAATGGATTGAACAATACTGCAAGAATTGTGGGATTTGCATCAAACAATGTCCACCACAGGCGATCCTTGAAGGCACCGTGACACATGACACGGGAAGGGTGACCAACATCAAACAGCAGGAATGCTTCGAATACTTTGCACAATATTATGGTTGTTCAATATGTGTGAAGGTTTGTCCCTTCTCGAAAGCAGGGGATATATATGAGCGGTTAAAAGCAGTAACTCAGCAACAAAAATGACTGATAATGCGGGAAATTGTAAAACGTCAATTGGGCAAGACGGATATTGAAGTCGCTCCCATCGGTCTTGGTGCAATGGAGTTTGCAGGTGGTCACAGTTTCTTCCGTTTCATGTTCACACCTGTCGAACCTGAAACGCAGAATGAAGTTGTGAAGGTTGCTCTTGATTCTGGGATTAATCTGATTGACACAGCTGAGATCTACGGCTCTGGATATTCTGAATGCGCAGTGTCTAGGTCTCTGCAGGCTGCTGAAAAATCCCCTGGAGATATTGTAATCTCCACCAAATGGTTTCCCATGCTCAAACGTGCAAAATCAATCCGGAAGTCAGCAGTGAAGAGCACTGAACGATTGACTCCTTATCCTATAGATCTCTACCTTGTTCACATGCCATTATCAGTTTCCTCAGTTGAAACGCAGATGAATGAGATGGCTGATCTTGTTGAAGCTGGAGTAATACAGGCTGTGGGCGTGAGCAACTTCTCAAAAGATCGCATGATTAAGGCTCATGATGCGCTTGCTGAACGAGGAATTCCACTCGCAGCCAATCAGGTCCATTTTTCGCTTCTGAAACGTGGGATTGAGTTCAATGGTACGCTCGAGGCTGCAAAGGAACTTGGCATTACCATCATGGCATATACTCCTCTGGGACAAGGTGTACTGACAGGCAACCTCCATCGAAATCCAGAGCTCTTGGACAAGATGCCAAGGATTAGGAGGTCACGTATTCGGGGCGGATTGAAGAAAAGCAAAAAACTGGTTACAACTCTTGAGGCAATTGCATCGGAGCACAATGCCACACCAGCGCAGGTCACATTGAGCTGGACCATCAACTACCATGGTGACACGATCATCACAATCCCTGGTGCCACTAAGACCTATCAGGTAGAACAGAATGCTGGAGCCATGAAACTCTCGTTATCATCGGAACAGATGGAAACCATATCAGCTCTTTCTCTCGAAATATGAAACAGGCTGGGCAGTCCCTCCCGAGACTATGAATATGATTTGGATGATTTTCTCATTCACTGATACAAACCAAGTGATATTACTATCATGAAGTAGACGAAGGTGATTGGTTGGAAGATGAGGTACAAGATGTTCAATGGACCACTCAAACCACCAGGTGCTGGTAGGTAGCCAAAATGCATCATGATCGACCAGACAAATCCAAGTATCACATATAGTAGTAAAACGATTCCAAGTTTCTTTGCAAGACCCATATTGAGTCGCTCCTGATGTATCACTCTAGATTGTTATCTATTGATAATAAATCATAATCGTACACATCAGAAGTCCAGCGAGCTCATGTATGTCGTGGGTGTCACCTTCCCTGTGCCGATGCCAATACAAAGAAGGAAACAAAGAGCAGCTATCCCGAAGGCAAAATACATGATTAACTCATGTCCCATTTGTTGAGCATTCACTCCTATCCAAACAGCAATGACAATAAAAACCAGAGCAACAATCATCCCACAGACTTTGGAAAATGTTGAGGGTTTCTTCTTCTTTGGTGCCATCGTTGATGCAATCCTCCCATCCTTAGAGGAAGCATCTCTGACTTATGTATTCACTGAATCACTGCCTCATTCAGTGATTCTTTCCGGATAAATTGTACCTTGGTAACAAATGCTTTTAGAACTGATAAATAGAGAAATCATTGTGAAACCTATGGCTGATATTGAAACATGGGCAACGGACTCGTTCGAAGCAAAGTACAAAGCATTGATGGGTCAAATGTCTGAAGCGGAAATCAAGAGAAGTGCAGAGCAAGTGATACATCTCTGCCAATGTAAAAACTGCCCTACAAATTGCGAAACTGGTGAAATCAACGCTGTCTATTGCACATTCGGCATAAGTGACATGAACAAAGAACAAAAGGGGTGCTTGTGCTCAGATTGTTCAATAACAAAGACAATGAGTCTTCGTTGGGACTATTTCTGTATTCGGGGTTCAGCAGTGGACCTTTCAGACTTGTGACTAGTATTCAAATTAATGAGAAGATGGGGACTGAATAGACATTGGTACGGTTCTTCGAGAAGGCTCAGTGTTTCCTACCACAGTGAAGAGTCCGGTCTTCAATGAGAATAAGGAATACTTGTTGGTCCTCTAGAACATTGTATATAAGATGGAACGTGAGCTTGAGTGTTCACATTGAGTTTTCTCAAGTATTCTAAACTCAAAGGAAAAGAATTCACAGGACTCTCCACATTTCAGATTCTGACAAATTTTCGAAGAGCTATTGTCTATACATTCTTGTCGATTTATCTCAGGTCACTAGGTCTGTCGACCACTGAAGTGACATTAATGGCCACAGTTGGTATGATTGCCAATGCCTCAACTCAATCGTTTCTTTGGGGGAACTTGCTAGACAAGTACAGAAAACCTGTTGAATTCGTGGCTCTTGGAGAATTGCTTGCTGGGGTTGGACATCTGTTCATGGTAGTAGGGTATGTGTTCTTCCTTGGGATCAGTCAACTGATTATTGCTGGTTATGTGATCATCTTTTCGTTGGGGATTATCGAAGTCTTTTGGAGCATGTCCAATGTTGGATGGTCCGCTTTGGTATCTGAATTGACAGAGATTGACGAACGAAAGCAGCTGATGGGGCAATTCTCAGTCATTGGTGCATTCGGAGGTATTGGTGGCGCCATTCTTGGAGGGGTTCTTTATGATACCGGCGGGTTTGCTGATGGCAGTATCTTCATTGTTGCTGCAGTTGTGATGATATTCTCTAGCTTCATTATTTATTTCTCAATACGTCTGAAAGATGAAGACATTGACGAAAGTTCAGATGAAAACGAAGCCAACGAGAACTATTCTCTCAGAGATCTCCCCTCTGAGCTTCGAGTAGCCTTCATTGTTCTCCTTGTAGCTTTGGTGTTCATCAATTTTGGCAGAAACTCCATTGCGATTATTACTCCGCTGTTTCTCGAAGACCCAACAGGGTTCAATGCCATGGGGATAGACATTGCACTCTTCAGTAATGTCCGGAGTGTCGCAAATATACTGGCTGGACTACTAATGGGGTCTATTGTGGCAAAGTCTGATGATAACAGAGTCATGATGGTTGGAATCTTTCTCTCAATTACTGGAATCGCATGGTTGACAATTGCTCCCTCGTTTACTCTGGCTCTCTTAGCAGCCTTCCTTAGAGGTGCCTCGGAGGTAATCATTGGTGCTTCAAGTTATTCCATCGTTGCTAGAATGACCCCCAAGGAATACCGCGGACGGCTCTTTGCGTATTATAATGCAACCTTCTTCCTCAGTTGGGGTATTGCGGCCACGCTGATTGCTGGACCTGTTGCAGACATTCTGATTGGCCAAGGGTTTTCAAACGCAAACGCTTACAGAGGTAGTTTCATCACTGCTATTCTTCTAGTTGTCATTGGTGTTGTCATTCTTCTGGTTGCATTTAGATACGCTCGGATGATAGAAACTCATGAAGACGCTGAAGAACAGCTTGACATTACTGTGTAAGAGTGATAATCATTCCCCACTTTCCAACACTCAACTGAAGCTCCTCTCGATATGACTTCACATACCCCTCCTCGATTCGGATGTCTGTGTCAACCTTTACCTGAGTAATCTGGTTGTTCCAGAGAACAAGCTTGATCGAACCAGTGTCATCAATAAGAGTGACATCCGCTACCTTCAGATCTTCTCCGGTCTTACGTGATTGTACTGTACGTGGTCCTGCAATTTTCCCTACTCTCCCCTCGACAATAACTCTCTGCTGCCTGTCACGAAGATCCTCAATCTTAGACATCGCCTTAGGAAATTCATCTGTGATTCTCTTTTCGTAATAGATCCCATCCCATGAGTAGTCATGTGTCTTCCCAATCTGAACGAAACCTATGCTCTTATAGAATGGGTTTGTCCTTGTATTCCATTCTGGCGTGCCTAGCACCCACAGGTCTGCTGACGGATACATGTTCCAGATCAGGTTGAATGTTCTTGTGCCGATGCCCTTTCTCATCTGGTCAGGATCCACCCATATCCGTTCGCATACCATGTAGTCCGGACCTCTGTCCCCAGCGATGAACCCACCAACGATTTCGTTTCCTTCGAGGATTTTGTAGTACTGCAGATAGCGATTCCTAATCTTGTCAATGTTCCATTCAATCGAGTCGTATCCGGGAGGTCCACCAGGTCCAGGGGCTCCAAACTCAGAGTCTGACTCGAATGCTTTCTTGCAAGTTTTTGTGAGGATGTCTGCATCTTCTATTGCTGCAGGTTGTAGTTCTACTGAATACCTACTCATCTGTATGACCCAATGCATTGTCTGATAGACCAGGAATAAGTTAGCTTTTCTCAGAAAAGCCGAGTAATTGTATAGTTCAATTTATAGCATTAATGATTCATTCTGAAACGTCTGGATGAGAGAGCATTATGACTGAACAACACGAACGAGGAAGGAGCTTCTGGAGAGTCCCAAGAAAGCCTAGTGAAGACAATCGAGAACTTGATATTATGTAAGAAATTGGAGTAGGTGGTGTTCTTCTGATTGATATCTGGTTACTAATTAAAACTTCAATCCTAATCATTTGGATTTGCACCATGCTTCTCGGTATTTCATTGCTGTGGCCTGTTTTTGTGAGAGGGGCACCATGGTCACCAACTCCAAGAGAAACAGCCCGAAAGATGTTACAACTGGCAAATGTTACCCAAGATGATACAGTTGTGGATTTGGGATCTGGAGATGGACGAATCATCATCATGGCAGCTGAGGAGTTCGGGGCCAAAGCCATCGGAATCGAGATAGATCCCCTTCGTATTTTGTGGTCGCGGCGGAATGTTCAGCGAAAGAGGTTGCAAGAAAAAGTACAGGTGATCAGTGGGAATTTCTTCGACCTAGAGCTCTCGAATGCTACGGTGGTAACCGTGTTTCAGCGGATAGGTACAAACAACCGGTTGAAAGCCAAGCTAACCAGTGAATTGAATCCTGGTACACGTGTGGTGTCTTACATGCATCGGTTTGAGGGTTGGTCACCAGTCAAGAAAACTGAAGATCCAGCGATCTTCCTGTACATAGTTTGAGAATCAATTTGCCTATTGTTAGAGGTCCTCGAATCACTATCAATCCCTTCTCAAGCAGAGAGTGGGATATAGAGTGACAGCCAACGTGTAACACGGTTCTTAAAGCCTCTATACTCATCCCCAAACTCTTCTTCCAAGATGTTTACTTCTCTCAATAAAACCGAGAAGAGAAGCATGAGCCATTAGAGTGAACTCTGGACCACCGAAGGACTTATTATCAAGTAGTTAAAGGGTCTAGGTTAATTCCGTTAGGGTATTCGCATTAACTCGGAAGGCTTGAGAGATACTCGGTTACGATATACCAACAAGCAATAGGAAATCATCTTCCTTAGACATCGCTAGAAGGAGAGACCCCCAAAGATTGCCAAAGATGTGATGGGATCACAAACTCTGTTTCCATGGCCCAGGAATAGCTATTGTCTTCCGAGTATTGGAGGTGTATTCGCTGTGGAAGATAGAATGGATTGCAAGATAGTTGGACTAGCGATCGTATTTCTACTATGTTGGATGGGATATTTCCCCCTATTATGTGAAGGCGACTTGGTCTGGTCTGATGACTTTAATGATGGCAACTATGATGGATGGACCATCTGTGAAAATCCGAATATTATTAGTGGTTCGAATTGGTCAGTCGCCAATAATGACCTACAATTAGACCAAACGACATGGTGTGATTTTTGGGAGATAAATTGGGGTTTAATAAGCTATCCAAGTGATATAGCATATGGGACATGGAGTTTTGATTTCAAAGCCAATGAATCTCTAATTGTATCCGAGCAAGATACGACTGTCCCAGAAAATATTGTCCAGTCGTTTTCGATTGTTTTCATTAGCAATGATATTGATAATTTAGATGATATTAACGACTGGAAATGTTACTGGATCCATTTTAAGGCTGAACCAGGAGGCAATTCTTTCGTAATATACCTTCGAAAAAACCTCATGACAGTAATCGATAGGGCTGGCACCCTTGTACCTGTTGCAGGTTGGCATCACATAAATGTGACTAGGGATACGGCAGGTTATTTCGAAGTATACCACAACGATATTCTAATCATGCAGGGAATGGACACAGAGATCGATACATCTGAGCTTTTTGTCTGTTGCGCGCAAAATGGGGCAATGTTTGATAACATTGTAGTAGATGATGAGATTCTAATTGATCCTCAACCATATATTGCCCCTATGACTATGATACTACTAGTGGGTGGAGGAATAGCAGCCATCATAGTTATTGTGTTGGTTGTATGGAAAGTTAGGAGAAGAACATAAAGAATCTCAGAAAAAAGTTATAGATCGTGATTCATATGAACTTAGATAATGAAAAAGTAGCTGGAACGCTTCTCTTCTTTGGAACTTTTCAATATCTAATTACAATTTTACTACTAGCAGTGGTGGAACCTGGATATAGTATTAGGTGGAATGTAATCAGTCTACTTGGAATTGGAACTAATGCTCTTATTTTCAATTTATCAGTGGTGATTTGGGGTGTTAGTGGATTTTTTGCAGCACTCATCCTCTATCGAGTGTCAATGACAGAGCCAATTTTCCCTGCTAGATTGTTTGCGGTTGTGATTATGGTAGCAGGTATAGCTGTCATTGGAGGAGGACTTTTTCCGATGCACTCTACTCCAGTAATAAATTTGCACTATTACTTCACACAAATAGGAATGATTTCTGGTGTGATAGCCATTTTCATCGCGTATAAACTCGTGAATCCTCCATTCTCATATATCCAAATAATTTTTGGAGCGCTTTCATTATTGGGAGTAATCCTATTCCTTACTGGTACAAATCTGGGTTTTGGAGTGGGTGGAATAGAAAGATTGGCATTCTATATCTTCTTTGTGTGGCTATTGAGCTTCTCGACTTATTTAATGAACAAATCCCAGAGTGAAGACTTACAGATACAGGATTAATAATCCAGCTACCGCTGGACATCAACTGGAAGAATGAAGGCGTGACCGAACACACCAAAGCTAAGCTTGCTAGCTTGCAGCCGCCTAAAGAGCTTCGTGTTCGGTAGTCTTGTTGTGTAGTGAATACTGGAACACCGGAGGACTTATTACGAAGTAGTTAAGATATTTAGGTTAATTCTGTTAAGGTATTCGCATTAACCCAGAAGGCTCGAAAAAATGTTCAGATATCTTCGATATCCAACTAAGCAACAAGGACTCATCTGGCTCAGGCGTCGTCAGAGGGAAAAACCTTCAGAGATTGCTAAGGATTTGAGGGTATCACGACCATTCGTCACTATGGCCCAAAAGACAGCAGAGGAGCGAATCCTCAAACTCCTTCAGCATACAGCATCAGTCAATCGAGTAAAGATAGAGCGACTCAGCACACGATATGGCGTTGCCAAAGGATATTGTGCTGCTTACGATACAGACACCTACATCTTCTATTCTCCAAAAATCGGTCTTCAACTTTGGTATGAGCACAAGCGTGATTGTGGCACATGCGAGATGGAGGACCAATGCCTTAAGACACTTAGAACACTGGCAGAGGAGTGGGAGATTCCTCTTCCAGATGACAGGCCTCCAACAGAACTTGGCGTTTACCTAGTTGATATAATTGGGAGGCGATTGAAGTGGAATCAGAAATAAAAAATCGTTCAAGAATTTGCCCTGTTCCTCCTAATCTCTCAAAGAGTAGAATTTGGAATCAGAAACCTCGGATTATCACAATTTCACTCAGTGTAGTCACGATGCTGTTCATCTCAGCGTTAGCAACTTCAGCACCCACTCCAATCTTTTTTGAAGCGACAAATAACGATATATTGCTAATGGATGTGGATTGGAATGGTAATCTTGTACAGAATGTTATCTACAATACCAATGTTCAATCAGATTCGGTTCCGTTTTGGGGGAAGATTACTGAGTTGGCCAATGGAGGGTTTGCGATTGCAGGTTTTAACGAGACCGACAACTCTGGCGATCGTCAGCTGTGGGTGATACGGACTGATGAGGATTATAATCCGCTTTGGAACAGAACATATGGAAGTACATTTGAGATTCGTGCAATTACAGAGATGAATAATGGGGACCTTGCAATCGGGCACTACATAGAGGAATACGACGATCATAATTACAAAGGCCTATTTCAAATAATAGTCATTGATGATGAAGGCGAATTTGTCAGAGAACAGAGTTGGCCTTTTGGCTGGTTGAGTGGATTTTCACACTGTGATGACGGAGGATTCATCCTAGCAAAGGAAATCTACTTCACTGTTGATTGTGCACCTTTTTGGATAGCCCGCATTGATACAGAACTGAATGTCATTTGGAACAAGACCTACTCTCATTTTGCCTCAATGACAGATATCATTGAAGATATGGCAGGTGGATTCACGATGCCCTATGCACCTGTTTCCCGTGGGCCTATTGGAATAGTCCGACTTGACAGCCATGGTAATGAAACTTCAAGAATATTCACGAGTTCGTTTTCATCGGCTTGGTATTTCTGGATAACACAATGCAGTAATGGTGAATACTTGGGCTGGTACTATGATTTCATCATTCGTTTTAACATTGAAGGAGAAATCATATGGGAGAAGAATGTTGACTTCTGTGTGCATGGAATAGAGGAGTTAAGTCCTGACCGATTCGTCGCTTTTGATACAGCTGGCATACGTGAAATGGGCTGTTGTCATCCAGGTGTAAACCTTGAATGCTTTGCCGCAAACGGCACCACTCTTTGGTCACGCTCAGTTCAGGGTCCTGGTTTCTTTGTTCCTGATATCATTTACAATACTGATGGTTGTCTGACTATTCTTGGAATGGTAGATTCCAACTATCTCTCTTCTGTACTTGACGATATTCCTGAAGCGAATACACAGATTTTCGGGAATCTTATCGCGTG
>JBHLOX010000106.1:0-9207 GCA_048940045.1 Promethearchaeota archaeon | reverse complement strand
AGGTAGATTGTCTTATCGCTTGAACCAGTGGCGATATACTTCCCGTCCTCGCTGAAAGAGAGTGCTCGAATCTCTGTATTGTGGCCCTGAAGGATATGCGCAACCTTCATTGGAGTTCCAGATGAATCCCAAAGAATCACGTGAAGATCAGAAGAGCCAGATGCGACACGCGAACCATCAAAAGAGAATCGTACTTGATGGACTGCAGCACGGTGTTCACTGTGACGATGTAGCATTTCACCAGAATTTGCATCCCACTCACAGATATTGGCGTCAACTGATCCAGACACAATTCTGTTACCGTGAGGATCCCAGTCGCATGTCACCACATAGAAACCGTGACCTTTCATGTGATGAAGTCTAGAATGGTTATCAACATCCCATATCATGAGTGTAGTGTCGCCACTTCCTGAAACCAGCTCATTGCCATCAGGTGAGAAGGCAAGGGATAGTACAGGATATTCGTGACCTTCCAGTGTCGCGAAACAGTCGCCAGTCCTTATGTCCCAGAGTTTTACGACACGTTCAACACTTCCAGAGGCGAGAATATCACCCCTTGGACTGAAAGCAAGCGATGTACAGAGAAACTCATCCTGCATCTTTTGCATCTGTTCACCGGTGTCAGCGAAGTAAAGACGAATACTGCGGTCTTGTAGTGCGGCTGCATACATCCTTCCAACACGATTCATGGCAAACCGTCGAGTTATCTCAGACCCATGTTCAGCCTGATCTTTGAGGATTAATGGTTTCAGGAATAGTGAGGTCTCTTGACTCTCCATTGGATTCACACACAGAACCGGTTCTAATAGCTCGGGGTTTTGGACTGCGTAAAAGTCTTGTTAATACATCATCCGAGATAGTGTCATCACAACAACCATTATCTAGTGTCCTTGCGGCCATCAAGAAGAGGGTGACCCTTGGCTAAGAAGGACGACGAAACAGCTGATTCCTCATCTGATGATGACAAGTCGGCTAGCCGCTTTCGAAAAGCCGTGAGGGCGACTAGGAAGAAGAAGGATGATTTCATAGGCAAGATGCTGGCAAATCTGGAGAGCATCCAAGCCTGCAAAGATGCAGCTTTAACTGGCGATGATGATACACGACTGCTAGCAGTGTGCAGATTAGGTGAGTTTGGTTCAGCTGCTTTCGATGCTCTTGACATTTCTCTTATCGATGACAATCCAATGGTCCGAATAGTTGCAGCTGGGATGCTAGCATACTCTGAAGATGTTGAGGCGATTGGTATTCTGAAACCATTTGCTGATGACGAAGATGAAATCATGAAGGAAACTATTGGTTTCTTACTCGAATGGCTTGGTGAGCGTGCGACAGAGAAGGATCATGGTACACAGATTCCAGATGATTGGGAAGCCTCAACCGGGTTTCTTGTTGACAGTGATGCAACGCCATTGAAAACTTCAGATGATGTAGCAGTAGTCAGCTCATATACTTCTGCACCAGAGAGTCTTGAGTTTGGAATCGCTATAGGCAATAATAGCCTTGGAACTATCCGTGAAGTTTCTGTCAAGGTCTTGAACTATCCAAAAGAGAGTTTGGAACCATTGGACACACTTAACCAAATCATTGAGAAAATAGAACCAAATGGATTTGAAGCGCTAATCTTTGGATTCAAAGCAGTTAAAGAATCCGTGGAGGGTGAGTTTGTCACCTCTGTTCACTTTGTTGACCCAACAGGTGAAAAGATTGCCGCCATCTCGGGTAATATCTTCGTGAGGTCGCTCTTTGAGCAATTGTCACCTTTAGAAGCAACGCCTGAAGAATTTCTTAGTTTCAAATCTGATATGAAGGAATGGAACAGAGAACACTCGTTGATTGCTGAAGCAACTGACTTGTTTGGCACTCTGATGGAACTCTTCAAAGATTGGAATTTTCATATAGTTCAATCTGAGAATACTGAGAGAGAGGATGTGTTTATGGGTGTTGTTTCTGGTTTGGCCGAAGGGAGAATAAGCAACAACAAGATTGCGGTGACTCTAACGGTCGTGGGTCGAATTAAAGACGAACTTTCAAAACTACGAATTGATGTCCTTTCTGAAGACCCGGAGATACTTCATACTGTGGCAAGTGTACTCTTTGAATCAGTTCAACGAAAACTTGGTGTTATTGAAGCTGAATGAGTTTCGTTTACTACGCTAGTCCACCAACCTCGAGAATCTTAATTGCTAACTCAAGAAAAGCAGCTTCCACGTTGTAACCAGTCTTGGCTGATGTTTCAAGGAATGAAGTGATTACACCTTTGGAGGCAATCGTGTTCGCTAGTTGTTGGCCCTCTTCTGTGGTCACAATTGTCTGAGCCATAACAGGATTGTCCTTGAACTGATCACGAAGGTCCGTCTTGTTAGCAATCAGTACAATGGGTATTTTCTTTCCTGCATTGGTCCAACACTCTTCCACCCAATTCAATAGGTTATCGAATGACTTCCTTTCGACTGTTGAATAAACTGCCAATGCACCCTGTGCCCCTTTATAGAAGGTTGAACGCACACTTTTGAAGTGCTCCTGACCAGCTAGATCCCAGATTTGAATACTCACATCATGACCTCCCTCGAGTGCCATCTTCTTGACGGCGAAGTCAGCCCCGATGGTGATCATATAGTTGGCCCTAAAGCCTTCTCCCATGTATGTTCTGCGGAGACTGGTCTTTCCTACACTTCCGTCTCCCATCAACACAACCTTGAACAGCGCAGTGACCATAATTTGTCACCTGAATGATAGAGTGTCCTCTGGACACTAGGGCGCTATTTGATATTTCCGCTATTTGAGTCTATGCCGATTGAATAACTCGGTTTCCGCAGAGCAATTCGCTTTACTTTCGGGAGACTGTCCCCCTCGGACTCATTCATTTGGACGGACTGAAGAGTCCCGTAAAACCCACAATCAACAGGGGCATAACATACTGGCCCAGCAGTCTGGAGACCGCCCTCTTGTCTGCTGAGTAACGCCAATAAGAGGATGCAGATGATGGGACGGACAGTCCGAACCTATAGAGATGCAGTCAGGATTGAGGAAGCAAGATGGAAAGACTTCAGGCGGACCCTAAGACCGTCCCAGAGAGAGCGTTTTGACAGAATTTTCGATTACGCGAGAGGGTTTGCAGACGCGGGTACAATGATGGTGACGCCACGTATCATCGAGGTCATTCTGACATCTGCAATCCTGGAGGTGCTTAGAGAGCTTGAAGAGATCAAGGAGAGAGTTCAGGTCTTGGAGGAGAAGATTGAGGAGAACACCCCCTGATGAAGAAGACTGGATGGCTCTTGGACTGTAGCGTGAATCAGGAGAAACAGGCACTGACCCTTTGGATCAAAAGCGAGGGAAGGACCAAGGGGTATACCTACCGTGGATTTCACCCCTCGGTGTTCGTCAGCACGGACCTGATGAGGAGCATGGACTGGAACAAGAGCCACATCATTCGCGCAGTCTTGGACCATCCGAAGGTGGTAAACACAGAGATTGTTCGAAAGTACGCCAGTGTATACGATACTAAGATGACACCAGTGCTACAGGTGTTCACTACCCCAGAAGCATTGAGAGAGGTGGCAAGAGACCTCGAGAGGCTGCCCGGAGCAACTGTGTTTCATGCAGACATCGACCCAGTCCACCAGTTCTTCATCGCCAAGACTATGTTCGCCTTTGGACGCGTTGAGTTCGAGCTGAAGGGGGATGAGATCGTCACAGTCGAGTGTCTTGATGATCGCGAGAACCCGAGGTACGAGATTCCCGAGCTCGAGGAGCTGGGGTTCGAGGTCTTCGTTGACACAGACCAGATCTTCCCCAGGATGGAGGACAGCATACACCACATTGAGGTCTACCATGGGGGAAAGACTATCCGTATTGAGGATGAGATGGAGAGGAACATCCTCTACAGGTTCCAGAGTGTCATTGACAAGATAGACCCAGACGTGATAATGACGAGAAGGGGAGATGAGAGTCTCTTCAGATACCTCAGTCTGCGAGCCAAGGTCAATGGAGTGGAACTGCGACTCTCACGGGATGCCACGCCATTGAGGGTCACCTACAGAGAGCCACAGTCATTCTGGCAGTACAACCGAATCGTGTACAAATCAGGAACACAGGTCACATTGAATGGAAGAATTCACATTGATAGAGGAAAAACGGGGATGCACTTCTTCTCACCTGTGGGTCTGGAAGGTGTTGTGGAGAGCTGCCGACTTGCATTGAGTCGACCACAGAGAGTTTCTCGGATGACCATCGGCGGGGTGAACGCAGCTGTGCAGTACTACAACGCCTTCAAGATGGATATTCTCATTCCACCGATCAAGAAGAACCCAGAGTTTCTCAAGTCACTCAATGAGCTTGCAGCCATCGACAGGGGAGGGCTGATTCTTCAACCGCGGCCAGACATCTACGAGAATGTTGCAGAGTGCGACTTCTCATCAATGTATCCGACTCTCATGGTCAACAAGAACATCAGCCCTGAAACAATCTGCACGCGAACGGACTGTCCATATGACAAAGAATTCTGTCTTGATGTTCCCGAACTGAACTTCAAGATTTGTACTCGCAAGCCGGGAATAGTGTCAGAGTCCTTGAGACTGCTTGTCAACAGACGGATGAGGTTTAAGGATTTGATTGAGGAGGGCGAGGATGCCAAGAAGTACGAATTTGTTCAGAACACACTGAAGGGAGTCTTGGTTTCGTGCTTTGGATATCTTGGCTTCAAGAACGCAAAGTTCGGACGAGTAGAGGCCCATACTGCGGTAACAGCATTCGCCAGAGATGTCATGCTCAGGACCCAAGAGATTGGGGAGGAAATAGGATTTGAGATGATCCATGGCATTGTGGACTCTGTATGGTTGCAAGCCGATGGAGAGGTCGAATACGACAATGTGGTGAGGTTCTGCGAGCGCGTGACCAAGGATGTCAAGATTCAGATGTCACCTAAAGGGGTCTACAGATGGTTGGTTATACCGTCCTCTCGTCTACACCCTTCAATTGCACCTTTGAATCGATACTATGGTGTCTACAAGAATGGGGGAATAAAGACTCGAGGAATCGAAACCCGTCGACGTGACACATGCTTGTATGTCGGTGACTGCCAGAAAGAGATGATCAAGACCCTTGCACAGGGTCACGACAGGGCAGGCTTTCTGGGACAAATACCGAGTGCATTCGCAGTGTGTCAGGAGTATATCAACAGACTCCATGATGATGATGTTGATCTCAGAGACCTAGTTCTCAACTCCACACTCACGCGAAATCCTCACGAATACCGTGCCACATCAAGGGCGGCAGTGGTTGCACAGCAGTTGGTCAAAGCAGGTCGTGAGTTGCATGCTGGTCAAAAGGTACGGTATGTGATGACAGCAGCAGATTCAGAGAACCCTCTACGAAGAGTATGTGCAGTGGAGCTTTTCGATGAATCAACGAGATACGATCCTGAGGCTTATGCGAAGCTCTGTAAGCGTGCCTTTGAGAATCTCATTCCAGCACAGTATCTCGACTCGAAAATGGAAATGGATCCTGAACAGACCGTACTTCTGGCGAAGTGATGACTTTCTATTCAGTTACTGCGTGAGCTTGCATTGCAATTCGAGGTCTCAGCTCACGAACAGGAATTCCAGTTTCCTTTGAAACTCGGAGAACATCATCAGCTTCGGGTTTTATACTGAGAATGCTTCCATCTACAGTTCGAGAAACCTTCACGCGAACCATGAATTCCTTGCCATCTATTTCGAAACTGCAGACAATGGTTTCACGAGCAGCCTTTAGGCGTTGCCAGGTCGTATAACGAATTCCTATAGTGCCGAGATTCTTTATCATCACATCAGCAATACTCTTCAACCCAGCCTTAGCTGCAATCACTTTGACAACATGACAGGGTCTGTTCTTCTTACCTATGGCAGGAATGATGGTCACATCGTAGGCGAGTCCCTCATCAAGAAGAGTATCGAAGAGTGTGCCTAGTGTTTCACCATCAACATCATCAACATTGGTTTCAATGACTATGACATCATCCTCATTCCAACCATTGATCGCTTTCGGTTGCTCTTCAGGTTTAGGCGGGGCTTTTTTAGCGGGCTTTGGTTCCTTCTTCTTTGATTCCTTCTTCTTTGGTTCCTTCTTCTTTGGCTCTTCTTTAACGGGTTCAATAGCATCTCCTTCCGGGACAACTGTTTCTCCAATGGAGATAGTCATCATGTTGGGGATTTTGCCTAGGTCACGTGCGCCAAAACCAAATCCCTGGTTCTGTGCAACAAAATCATCATGCGATTCCACAAACCTGTCTGTAATTGCAATGAGGATAGCTGCACCGGTTGGTGTAAGGACCTCAGTCTTTGCATCTCCTTCGTGATATGGCACATTATTCGCTGCTAGCATCTCAGCTACTGCAGGAACAGGAACCTCAAGAGGACCGTGTTCAGTTTCTATGGTCCCACTTCCAACAGCCACTGGAGTCGACAAAAATTCAGCTTCACCTAAAAGACCAGTTCTTTCAAGGAGATAGGCGGTCCCAACAATATCGAGAACAGTGTCAACAGTTCCTGTTTCATGGAGATGAAGTTCGTCTATAGGTTTGTTATGAGCTCGGCTCTCAGCTTCAAGAATTTCGTCAAGGGCCTTCTTAGCAATCTTCTTTCCAGCCTCAGAAAGTTCCACCTCTGAAGCAACAGAATGAAGAACCTCTGTTATCGAGGCTGGTGTCAGACGAATGCCTGGGTTTTGTGTTATTTGAATTTGACGACCTGTTATTCCAGAATGCGAATAAGATTCTGTGTTTAAACGAAAAGAAGGATCGTAGATCAACAGACTTGCAGCCACAGGAAGTAGGGCAGTATCCTCTCCAATCAAATCTGAAAGAGCAGAGAGGAACATGTCTCCAGATGCTCCGGCTGTTGCTACGTCTATGAGTACCGTCTTCTTTGTCAAACAATCTATCCTCCTATCGATATACCACCGAAAGGAACATGCGTCTAGCGAGTACTTTTCATTCTTTCGAGCCTAGACTTCATGACCAGTGTCATATTCTCTTTCGAATTGTGCTAAATAAGATTGTCAGCTTATACCGATGACTTGTTTTCACACGGATTTGGATTTTCTCCACTCACTGAAAATCGCCATATACATACATTCTGAGGGGGAGATCCACATCTCTGAAGAATCAAATGACTGATCTACAAAAACGACAGGGGCATTTCTGATAATTACAGCAGGAATTGACTCATCAGACTCACCCATCACTGCAACGGACGCGGAAGCAAGGTTATCTGCGATAGCCCTCCTCGTGATTCGCATCTCATTCCCAAACAGATCATTTCTTCCTCTATCATCAGCAACAGGATAGAACCCAGCTACACCAAGGGCCATTCCGATGTTTCCCAATCTTAGAGGTTGTGTTCGACTATCTATAATAAGAACTCCAACACTCTTCTCAAATCGGCTCTTAATCTCATTACGTAATCTATCAGCACTTTTACGGGGATCGATAGGAAGAAGCGAGGCGTGTCCTGGGGGAACATTTGATTTGTCAACTCCTGCATTGGCCATCAATGTGTTGTTCTTTATTGTGAGAACGACATGAGGAATTCCACCAAGAATCTCATCTGCCTCCTTGATAACAAGCTCTGCTACCTCGGGAAGCATTTCATACATGCGAGCTAATTCCTTGGCATACTCAGACGGAATAATATCAGAAAGAGACACTATCCTACCCTCAGTGGTTCCTAGTGGAGTTTCAGCAACACTCAGGATGTCATCATCCTTCAGTCCAATTCCTGCGTTTTCAATTCCTTCCAGGATTACATCAAGGATGTTGTCCTCTGGTGTAATGATTCGAGTCTTGATGGGAATAACTTGCATTCTTTTGACCCAGACGGACTTGATTCTGACTCTAAGATAAAGTCACCCACGTCCCTTTTTCTGAAGCTTCATTCTTTCATTCATAACGCATTTATCGCCTTTGCGACCACCCATGGGATTCCGTGTCGTTCCCATAGAGTTCATGCATCTTGCAGCCACGGCTGCTCCCATGGCTAATCCATCCTCAACAAACAGAAGGTCATGTGAGCTCACCCACAATTCGTTGTTATTTAGTCGGAGGCTATCAACAATCAGTGTTGGTTTTTGACCAGTTATAATTGAGCGACCAGTAAGTCCCAATGATGTATCAGCAAAAAGGAGGCTCTCTGAATCGACAATCGATACGATTCTCTGCACAATTTTTGCTTGGATATGATCAATCACTGTAAGAAGCGCATCGATTCCAGCCTCCTCCATGATGACCATACCTAGTTTCTCCAGCTCCTTGAGTTTTGATCCATTATTGCCAACATCAACACCAATTAGTAGAACACCAGATTTCTCAGCTGATTTCCCGTTCACTGGGACAGTGCCAAAACGAGTGACCGATTTCCCAATTCGTTCTACTCTGATGTGTCTATTAGCCTCTAGGACCCAGTCCTCATCTATTTCCACTCCTTTCATTCGTCCAGAGAGGGGAATATCAAGGACAGATCCATTTGCTTCAGGAACCAAACCAGAAAGACGTACCAAGGAGTCAGGAATTGCTCCTGCAAGTCCGGCAAACGAGCCAATTGTGTTTGCGTAAGGAAACCCATTGTCTGTTATTCGACCAGCCAATGTGGTTCCAAAATCAAGAGTCATGACCGGATTTCGGAAATCAATATTGGTGCTTTTTGCCGCTCCCTTTATACCAGCTGTCACTAGCTCTCCCTCCATTTCATTCGCAACAATATCTGTGTCTGATGGCGGTAGTGAGCTAGCGACCGCGCCATCAAAATAGACCTTCTTCAACCATGTGTAGTCTTGTAAACCTGGAGGGAGGTTTTCGGGAGATAAAGAGGCCGTCATCTTGCGAGGAGGGACTCCAGCATTAAGGCATCCGTCGGCAAGTGCCTGGACAATTACACCGACCTCTTCAGGGGATGCGAACCCTGCTGTTACACCTGTGGACCGAACAACAAAATGAAGGTCGTGTTCAATATCGAGTCTGGCACGTTTCAACACAGCATTCAGTACATCAGAAACCATTTCAGAAACAGAGTCCCGAGTGAGGTCTACTCCGAAAATCGTCCTCCCGAAGATTTGTTCATCTCGTCTTGGAGGACGAACATCTCTTGTGAGTCGTATCTCTTTTTCAATCTCATAGATTTCAGCAGTTTCTAGATTGGTTGTTACTAGGATGCATTTGGTCGTTGTGTTTCC
>JBHLOX010000105.1:0-9212 GCA_048940045.1 Promethearchaeota archaeon | reverse complement strand
TGTTGGTGGTATTGGAGTTGTCCTCATTCTAATTGTCATCTTTGTCAGAAGAAGGTGAGTTATTTTAGGAGCGCCTTAAGCGCTCCTACTCTTTGTTTCGTTTAGTTAATGACCTCAATTTGTCAATGGGTATTAATGGAGATTGTGATTCACATCACTAATTCAAGTCTTAAACTTAGGCAATAACCTACCTGTTCTTTTCATGTATTGCCTGTACTCTTCTCCAAACTGCTCAAGCATTAAAGCTTCCTCATCACCTACCCTGACTAAGTAGAGGAGGGTCCATGCTGTTATTCCAAATGCGGCAACAAAGAAATTCGCACTGATCAGTGCAGTCGAAATGGTCATGATGTAGAAGTAAGTGTACATTGGATGTCTGACTCTTGAATATGGACCACTAGTAATGAGTTTGTGTTCTTCTCCAAGCTTGAGCATCATCGACCAGTGCTCTCCCAATGTTCTGTGCACCCAGATCAGTAGAATGAACCCTATGATGTAGAATATAATACCAAACAGACGAAGAGGCTCAGGAATCGGGAATGAATAATAATCGAGCCAAGTTGTGAGAATGTAAAGAAAGGGTATGCCCACCATCCCGATAAAATTGAGAATGACTAGAACCCTCTCACGAGTTGGTTTCTTTTCTTCTGCCTTCTTAGTCTTTGACGCACTCAAAACACTCGGAGCTCTAATGACAAAGAAAGCGATGATTAAAATTACCAAAGTGGTGCGATAGAACAGCTCCTCCATCCAGATATTCCGCCTCCACAATTTCTAATAGGATATCGAATTATAATTCATTATTGAATATTCCGAATATCTTTAAAACATCGACCAAATCGAAGGCAACCAATATGACCCTGCACAATCGGAATCCATTACTCCTCTGTTTGGGGGGAGGTGTCCTCATGATTTTTTCCGGCTTCAGCGGAGCGATTGGAGTGATCGGAGAACTATCTGAGGTTTTGCAGTATTTCTTTGGACTGGAATTCTTTCAGACATTTGAAAATTTCATGCGGGGACTCGCCGCATGGGCAGCCTTAGGTGGTAGTATCGTGATTATTGGAGGAATATTACTTACAACGAGATGGGTTTGGTCTGGTAGAATTCTGATTCTTGCTGGAATAGTGATAGGCGTTGTAGGACTTTTGATGACTCTAGTACAAATGGCATCAGCTGGAATCCTTGTGATGGATTTGATTGAACAACTCCATCAATCGCTTGGATGGATTGGGGCAATAATGGCGTTTATTGCTAGAATAATAGCTGAGCAAAAACCAATGATTGACAAGTGAAAGTCACACATCAAAGATTGACACTGATGCCTCCAAATTCTTCGCTGCTTGTATGCACTCACGCAGGATTCCCTCTTTGTCTACATCCATTCTTGTGAAAACCGAAACGAACCATACCCCCTTCCCTGTTCCACAGATTAAACTCACTGCACCATCTGGATTGATAGCAACAAATCCCTGTTCGGTGGCCAGTGCTTTGAGGAATGCTATGTTCTTCAATGAGAAATTCTGCAAATGTCCGTTCCAGGCTTGAAGAATTGTTGGAATCTCACTAGCAATATCCATATTCTCACTAGCATATGCAACCTTGCCTTCATAGGTAAAAACGCAGAACCCACTGATCTCAGTGTAGTTGCTCATAGCAATATCGATGGTTCGTCTGATTCTCATCACCATTATGTTTCTATGGAATTGAGTGGGTCGATATAGAAATAAATTTCCTGAATGTAGTTCCTCTTACGTAAGGTTGATGTTAACTCAAGCCACCTATTACTTGATATAGGATGCATCATCATCATCATCATAGTAGTCGAGTGAAGAAAAGAAAGAAACGCTCATCACTTGGCAATACAATTCCAGCGAAATACAGACCATTTCCATTTATGCTCACGCGTTGGATGACAGACATTGACAAGTATGCAAGAAAGAAACACAAAGAACCAAGAGTTCTGCGACACCATTACGACTAAAGAGAAGCTGTGGCAACCATCATTGCCTTTGCCAATAGAAATGTTCTGTGGTGCAACTCATCATTACTAACGTTTGCGACGAAGCGGTTATCCTTCAGTGAGAAACCATGTCGGAGTGCAATGTTTCGAAGGTTCCCTTTTTTCATCTCATCGGAGATTAACCGATATGAAAACCAGTCATCTGCGTTTTTGTCATGAATGCTGCAACTCACACAAAATGATAGACCGCCTTCCAGTGTGACATAGAATTTCTTCCCTATGGTCTGCGTGATATCCACCTTAGAACCAAGAATACCTCTAAGGATCGATTTTGTGAATAGTGATGCAGGTCCAGGGAGAAATGCCCATAGCCAGAACTGATAAACTATCACCATCAGGGCTATAGCCAGCAGTAGCCCAACATTGTTGAAAGCGGCCACAACTTGAATACCTTGAATTATCCCATTATTTGAGATTGTTTCAAGACCAGCAAGACCTGAAGTATAATATAGATAGAAGGTGAGCGAGAAGAGTATAATGAGGGCTGAGAGAACAATCCTGGTTCTATCTTTATAGAGTGCCTTTGCCTCCAATAGGAGATTGTTATCCATTGTCACTCTTCCTCCAGAGCTTTCAAGTACAGGGTGCGTGAATGTTTTCCATATGCTTTGCACAAATCAACCAGAATAGTGAGCAACGGATGCTCATTATTTATTCGGATTGCGTAAAGCTTTGGGGTGAGTTGATCTATCTGAATCATCTCGTTCTCTTTTAGATGGGAAATTACACCTCTGTACAGACTTCTCGATTTTCCACTGTAGCCGATGAGTCGGCTCAACTGAACACCACTAACGCTTCTAGGGTAGATATGAGCCAGTGCAAGAAGAATCGCTCTTCTTGTGTCATTTAATGATGCCATCAGCTGGATCAGTTCATACACTGACGCGTCGTTGGTGTCACTAACCACTTCCACCGACCTACTATTACCGTTGTTGTGTCCGAATGCACACATTACTTTCTCGCTTTGAAAGTTTATTTTTCGAAGCTCTACAGAGAGATGTTTGTACACCACCTTTATCTCTCTTACTGATTCAGCTTTGTTGGTTTTTCCGATTTACAGATTGGAAACATCCGCCAAAGTGTTATAACTTAAAATTAGACAACGTGTACTAGAACCTAACTAGTTAGGAGGTATATACTATTTCATCATTTTCGAGCAAATACTTCGGTTGGCTCATTGCTCTAGTTATAGTCCTACTTGGGGGTTGGTTCCTACTGCCAGATGGCTATGAATCGTTGATCGCCATCTTTGCACCTCAGTTTGGTAACTACTTGAGACCAACAGTCGTATTGGTGAATCTAATACTCGTCAATCCAATGAGTAATTTCACCATGATCGCAGTTTGGGCAGGAGCCGGCTTCGTTGGAGGAGTGATGGCTGGAACCAAGAAGGGTGCCTTTGTTGTCGGTTTGATGACATGGCTCTCCTGTTTTGCACTCATTGCCCTATGTGTCTACCTGATATTTCAGGCAGGTATATCATTAGGCTCATTCGTCGTGCCACCTGGATCATCAATTGTTGACATTCTTGGGATTCCTCTAATCCAAGGGATGATTGACCAAATAATGCCATTGCTTTCAGGAATAAGCGGAATGGGCTTTGATGTCAGCACAATAATGACACTGATTACACCGCTTTTGATTTGGTTCTTCACACCGGTCATTGTGGTGATCATAGCTGCTATTGTAGGAGCAGTGGTCAGACCAAAGGAGGAATTCTAGAGTGAAACTGAACAAAAAGCACGCATTTGTCATAATTGCAATTGGATTCCTATTCTCAATCCCAGCTGTTACAGCTGCTAACACAGGTGGCGCTGTAGTGGCACAAGATATAGGGGAGGATTTCTTCTTCAACCTAGTTGAGAATGGAGCAGAGGTTGTGTTCACTGCTATTGATGAGCAGGGTGCACCAGCGGTTGTCTATGGACAACTTGGAGTCCCCGATGAACAGCTTGGCTTGAATGACCCAATGTATGAGGGGTGCGTCGTGATGGCGTTGGTTGCCACTCAAGGTGAACTCCTGGAATACATCATGGACCTTGTTGGTGCTGATCTCTTCAACTTCGGTGGCGATGGTGGCAATGATACTATCTTCGCCCAGCAGGATGGAGGATCACCCTTTGATATGAGTTCTATTTTTGATATGCTTGGAACCGACTTCAGTCTGTTGATCAATGTCTTCTTTGATCTGGAAGCATCTGCGGCTGATACACAAATGGTTGCCATAAGAAACCATCTTCACACTAGTTTCGAATTCAGTTTCGAAGAGTTGGTGGATCTTCGCATTGACGAAGAGTTCATTTCAGGGATAGTTGGAGAGCCAGTTGATCTTCCCTTCACTGCTATTGATGTCTTCATCTATCAGGTCACAAATCCATTTGAGGATGCGGTGAACAGTGTCCTCGGTGTGATGGACCAGACTGGATTCATTAATTCAATCAATCCGACAAAGTTCTCTGAAGCACGTGCATCAGGTGCAGGGCTTCTTGCTGTACCAGACATGGGGGACCTCATGGATCTCATTGAGGGCTTCGGTGGAGGAGGAGAGCCAACTCCTGCTTCATTCCTACTGTCACAGATGCCTGCACTGGATGGTCCGTTAGCAATAGCAGCAGCAGGTTACATTGGAGACCAGCTTCTGTCAACCAGCTCAGATGAACTCAACATCTTTGAGGATCTGCTTGGAAAATCTCCAACGGGTGTTGTCAATGGTCTATCTACTGGTCAATCATTGGTTGCTGCATATCTTCCTCCGAACATGAATAATATTACATACTTTCCGGAGGATGAGGCACTCAACCGAACATTTTACGACGAGAACGCAAGCATAGTGTTCTGGAATGCCACAGCCTATGTAGACGTACCTGATTACAGCATCTACTTTGAGCCAGGCAGCTTTCCACCTCTTGTGACAATCACTCGAACATTCGATCCTGAGGAAGCTGTACCTGGTGGATCAACTCAAGTGACAGTAACTGTCACAAATGAGGGCACAGAAACTATCGACAATATTACGCTTGTAGATGAAGGCCTTGCAGCAACCTATCCTAGGTCAGTCACGGTTACAGGAACTACTAGCAGAGCAGACACCAGTTTATCTGGAGGTAGCTCAGTGACTATAAGCTACACTGTAACATTTGCCTATGAGGGTGTCTATGCATTTGCGCCAGCAGTGCTAACCTATGACTATATTAACAACACATTCTCCAAGCATACTCATATAGACGGTTTCACAGTGAGTCCTGATCCTATTGGTCTACTCCAGGACATGTTCTGGGATGGATATCCATTCACTGCTATAATGGGTGGGGCAGTGGCACTAGGTGCTATTGTCAATATCGTGCTCATGCGGCGGGGTGGAGGCGGTGGAACATACCAGGTCTAGTTTCAATTTGTGAACCCTGAGAGAGTCATATCTCCAGGCGTTCACACCTCTCTTTCTTTTATTTGTATTATTCAGCACGTTTATTTTGAAATGGCAATCAAGTGAGTCTATGCCTCTCAAAGACGATTTGAATGGTTATCTCAGGTTACCGCGAAACTTCTTCGGTATCCCTGCTCCAGAGTCCGGAGATCCTGATGTGGGAGTACTGGGTGTTCCCTATGATATGACATCCAGCTATATGCCGGGACCTCGATTTGGACCAGATGCCATTCGCGCAGGGACTGATAGCGAACGGTCTCATAGCTATTCGCTTTCACTAGGAAAGAAGAAAGCAATAGATACGCCACTAACAAAAAGACTCACGCTGGAGGACATTGGAGATTTGGAAGTACCATTGAGACTTCCTGAGGCCGCTGTCGTCGACATTTCAGAGGCATGTGCAAAACTTGCTCCAAGGGAGAGTCGACTACTCTTTCTTGGTGGTGACCACTTCATTTCCTATCCAATACTAAAGGGTCTCAAGAGGGGTCGACCCGGTAATTATGGTCTCATTCATCTAGATGCTCATGCCGATCTGTATGCAGATATGGGTGGCTACAAGCTTTCACACTCATCTGGTGTAAGAAATTTGGTCGATGACGGAATAGTCCTCATTGATGATGTTGCAGGATATGATCTTCGTTCTGCGCTTCCTACTCAACGAAAAGAGATGACTGGATCTAAACACCCAATCCCGTCAAAGGACCATTTCCTCAGACGTGTGAAAGAGATTGGTAAACGGGTTGACTTCATTTACGTTTCTGTTGACATGGATGTTCTAGCTCCTCAGGTCGCACCTGGTGTCAGTCATCCTGAATCGGGTGGTCTCTCAATGGTTGAACTTGTGGAACTTCTCATGTCATCTTTTGAAACAGGAAAGGTCCGCTATGCTGATATTGTCGAGCTCAATCCTCTTCTTGATGTAACAGGTATAACAACAGCAGCAGCTCGAGACATTGTGAAGGAGATTCTGACTGGATTTGCTGGTCCGGAATAGTTTTAAGTAGTAATTGCACATAATTCTATGACGAAAAAATGAACCTCTCGAGTTTGAAGACTGCAGATGAAATCACCTTCCGTGCAGGAGCAACGCTCAGAGAGCTCGGATTCGGAGCTCATGAAACTGCGGTGATTCTGGCTCTTAATATGAAGGAGAGTGCAACGGTATCAGAGTTAGCTGACGAAACTGGAATTCATCATGCTAACTTGTATTCAATACTCGATGCATTGGTTGGAAAGGGATATGTCGTCCTTCAAGAGGGACGTCCCAAAGTGTACCAGTTTGCACCACTCTCACATCTTAAAGAGACCTTGACATCAAAACTGAAACAACTGTTTAATGACCTTCTGAAACTTCAAGAGTCCCGTACTTCTGCAACTGCTATTCCTGCTCTTATCTATACAATAAGAGGTAGCAATGATGTGATATCAAAAATGCTCTCAATGATTTCGAGAGCGGAGGATAACATTCTTCTTGTAGCACCAAGACTCGAAGATTTTGGAGAGGGCATTATCTCAGCCTTGAAGGAAACTTTGAAACGTGGTGTGAAGATTCGTGCTATCCTCGGAAAGAAGAGTGACTTGAAACTTACCAATTTTCAGCAGCGTGTTAAGGAGGATACACAAGCAATCGATGTAGTAATAGACTCTGAGGAGGCTCTGATTTCCATGCCTGACCTGAGTGTGTGTGGCTGGGCAGATAATCCATTGATTTCCATTCAACTCGAAGGTTTTCTCGAACAGACATGGCAAATGTCAAAGAAGGTATGATCCATGGTAGACTATGATGTTATTGTGGCAGGTGCGGGGACTGGAGGAGCGACTACAGCATACACACTTGCCAAGAGAGGTCGCTCTGTACTTCTCATAGATAGAAAAGAAAGGGAAAAAATAGGACACAAGACCTGTGGGGACGCGTTGGGTAATCATCATATCGAAGAATTGAGGGAACTCGTTGGAATACCTGAACTCCCTTCCGGAATTGTCGAGTACGATGTGAATGGCATAGACCTCATTGCTCCTGATAGGGACCATCGTTTGAGAATGCAGGGTCCTACTACGACAGGTATGTCCTTCAACAGGCTCAAGATGGGTCAATGGTTCGTTGGGCTTGCTGAGAAAGAGGGAGCTGAGGTATGGGCATCTACCCGAGTGAAACGATTGGTCTTTGAGGACGGGAAGGTTGCCGGTGTAAAGCTCTCAAAGGATGGTGGACCAGAACAGGTTGTCACGAGTCGTATAGTCGTTGATGCGACTGGTGCTTCTGGAATGCTTCGTATGCAACTTCCTGAGTCATCACCAGTCGAACGACAAATTGCTAGTGAAGATAGAATGGTTGCTTGGCGTGACATCTATGAAACCCCGGAATATGATTTCGAGACCCCGGACATATTGGAGATCTTCTGGAATCAAGAAGAGACTCTTGGAGGTTATACTTGGGTGTTCCCGCAGGGTAAGAACCGAGTCAATGTAGGAAATGGTATCATGACCATTGAGGGGCATCGTAATCCAAAGGACATTCAGTATGACTTCGTCAAGAAGACATGGATTGACACCTGGGGTGAGCTCAAGGTTCTTGACAGTAGTGGTGGAGTCGCACCAATTAGAAGGCCCATTGATACAATGGTCGATGATAACTTCATGTTGGTTGGCGATGCCGCTTGCCAAGTGAATCCTATTCATGGAGGTGGCATTGGTTCTTCACTCTTGGGTGGTGCTCATGCTGGAATCGTTGCCTCTAAGGCTCTTGAGAACAATGACGCCTCAATTGATGCACTCTGGGATTATAATCCAAGATATCACAAAAGCTACGGTTCGAAACAGGCTGCACTTGATGTTTTCAGATGGTTCTTGCTAAACGTGACAAATGAGGACATTGACTTTGCCTTCAAGAAGCAGCTCATCAAAGCCAGCGATCTTCTTGACACTTCAATGACTGGCGAGGTCAAGTTTGGGGCAGGCGAGAAGTTCAAGCGGCTTGTTGCAGGCTTTGGAAAGATTCCACTCCTCCTTCGAGTGAACAAGGTCGCAAAACTGATGAATGACATCCGCAAGGTCTATATTGAGTATCCATCTACACCGAAAGGTCTGGATGCTTGGAAGGAAAAGCTGGTACCAATCTACGCTGCAGCCAAAGAAGCATAAGTGAGATTGCAGCATGCTCTATTGTAGGAGCATACTCACTCTAGCTTTGAGAGGACTGTCTGATGCGTGTTGTTGGGTCTGCATTAGGAATCAACATTCACGCTCCAGAAGATGCGTATTTCTCCTACTTCAACAGTCCATATATTGGTCACAATATCGGTTCAGCTGTAGATATCTATCCTAGGCATCAGAAGTGGGGTGGTGATGTAGTCGCACCAGTTTCAGGAGAGATTGTCAAGACTGAAAAAATGCGGATGGGGCGACCCAAGCAATTCCCTACTAACGAGTTCGATTATGTAATTGGAATCCTCCCAGAGGAATCAGACACAGATTTACTTCGTGTGATGCACTGCGAGCCTACTTTGAATGAAGGGGAAACAGTCGAGCTCGGAGACCGTATAGGAAAGGCAATTCGCTCTCGATACTTCAACTACTGGACTGGCCCACATTATCATGTCGAAATCCTACCGGAGGAGTCATTTCGTCGCTCAAGCAAATCATATCCACTTGAGCTCGATTATCAATTTGTGGCAGACGGGTCTACAGGAGCGTCTGGGAAACTTGAACTCTTGGTGAGCTCAGTTACTGATGACAATATCGTTGGGTATGTTGAGAGTCTTG
>JBHLOX010000104.1:7556-9235 GCA_048940045.1 Promethearchaeota archaeon | reverse complement strand
CCAGGTCTCTTAATCAATGTCAAGAATCAGATTAATTGAGCTGGAAGCTTTGTGACTGGAGGGAGAGCCCTCCAGTGTCATTTGTTTTTTAACGTGGTTTGGCCTGGCTAGCTCATCTTCCACGTTGGTCCGTCTTTTGTATCTGCGATTTCGATACCTAGTTCACCTAGACGATCACGAATTTGGTCAGCCTTTGCAAAGTCCTTGGACTTTCTCGCTTCCTCTCTGATCTCCAGTAGGAACTCAACAACCCCTTTCAGGGTTTCTGCAGCCTGTCCTACTCCTTCACCAATCTGAGTTTCTTCGCTCAGGTTGACTCCAAGTATTCCGACCAGTTCGGTTAGGACCGCAAGAGCTTCTCTGAGTACTGCAGCACCTCCGACATCCTCTGTGAGAGTATTGATCTCTCTCACATATGTGAAGATCTCAGCAAGCGCACCGGGTGTGTTGAAGTCGTCATCCATCTCCTTCTCAAAAGCGGTTCTCACCTTCTTCGAGGCTTCAGCGAGTTTCTTGTCCACATATGACTCGCGACTGCCAATTCTCTCGAGAATTGTGATACGTCCCTTGATTGTATCCGCGGTGTTCTTGATTCGTTCAAGAGACTGAATTGCTTGTTTCACAGCTTTCGCGTTGTAGTCGAGTGGTTGACGATATTGACCTGTGACAAGATACAAACGGACTGCTTGGTGATCATAGTAATCCAGCACTTCCCTTGCTGTGGAGAAGTTGCCCTCAGACTTTGACATCTTCTCACTGTCTATCGTAAGGAATCCATTGTGAAGCCAGTACTTCACAGGAGTTTCAATACCATATGCAGCGGCTGACTGGGCTATCTCATTCTCATGGTGTGGAAAGATGAGGTCTTGACCTCCTCCATGGATGTCGAATGGAAGCCCCAGGTAGTGCTTACCCATCACTGAACATTCAGCGTGCCACCCTGGACGACCTTTGCCCCACGGACTTTCCCATGAGGGTTCTCCAGGTTTCTCAGCTTTCCAGAGTGCAAAATCACGCGGGTCTTTCTTCTTCTCGTCAACATCAACTCGTGCCCCTGACGCAAGTTCATCCATTGGGATTCTTGAAAGACCCCCATATGCTTCAAACGCTGGGACATTGAAGTAGACATCGCCATCTACATTGTACCCCACACCGTTCTTGATGATGAGTTCGACCATCTCAATGATATCATCAATGTGCTCTGTAGCACGAGGATTCACAGTTGCTGGTTTGAGGTTTAGCTGTTTCTCAATAGTGAGGTATTCTGCTATGAACTTGGCTGCAAGCTCAGCCACCTCAATTCCCTCCTCGTTTGCTCTGTTGATCATCTTATCATCAATGTCTGTGAAATTGGTTATGTAGGTGACTCGATAACCTTTGTACTCGAGGTATCTTCGAATCGTGTCGAAGACTGCGAAGGACCTTGCATTACCGATGTGTGGATAATCATATACAGTCGGACCACAGACATACATTCGAACGTTGTTGCCGTCAAGTGGTTCAAAGTCTTCTTTGGATCGGGTCCGTGTATTGTATACTCTAAGCATTTTCACTACCCACTTATGGCTCAGAAGTTCTGTTTAAAAAGGCGTCTGCAAGTATTGCCTACATTGTCTGCGAGGGAAAGCTAATAGGATGAAAGATGACTCTCATGACATACTCGATAGAGCCACATCTCT
>JBHLOX010000104.1:0-7456 GCA_048940045.1 Promethearchaeota archaeon | reverse complement strand
TACAATTGGAAGATGACAAGATTCGACTAATCAGTGAGCTAGAACACCTATTTGATAATGCTGCATGTGGACAGATCTCAGTTCCAGAAGAATTCCACTCTCGTCTTCAAAGTTTCAAATAGTAAACTGACTGACTTCATCTATCATCACCCATTTTCTTTTGTAAGTAACAAGTCGAATCAAGTTACACAAGATAGCTTAATAATATTGCAAAAACTGGAAAAATACTATGCAGCTAGTGCTCACACCAGAAATACTCCTTACAGTTGTTGGAATCATAGGAATTGTCTATGGTCTGATACTCACCCTCAAAACAGTTGGAGTTCTTCGTCCTTTGGGTTTGCAGGGTAGATACTGGATTCTCGTTGCGTTCATCAGCTTCTTCTTGATGATGTATGTCTTTCAGCTTTTGACATTCCTCGGATATGTAATTCTTCCAATTTCATTGGAGATGATGGTGTCATTGGTCTATATGGGTGGCGCAGTTTATGTTGTTCTGGTTTCAGTAATCAGTCTGGGACTGTGGCGAAATGTTGCCGGTACACCACTCACTGAAGAAGAAGCAAGAGAGATGTTTGCTCAATATGTTGGTAATGCTCCTTCGATGGAGCAGTTCAGAGCGAAAGACTACAGTATCAAATGCAATATGTGCGAAGAGAATGTCACTTTCAGCCTTGTTGATGTTGTGAGTTCACATGCTGACAGCATCGAGAGAGGAATTGACATACAGTCCGGAATGGGCCTAAAGATGATAGTTGTCTATCCTCGTCATGTATGTAAGGATGGACTTCGTGAGACCCCAGTGAAACTTGACGATGCATACAAGTATAGATCACACGGAGAGTCGCGTCCGGTTTAGAGGTATCAACATGACTGTCACAGGTTCTGTATTTCCCATTGGAGATGGAGGTGTGGGTAAGACTGCACTTTCAAAGGCAATGTCCGAATACAAGGGAACCTCCTCCAAGGTCGAATGTATTGATGGCCTGAAGAAGACAGTCAACATGGAATTTGAATTTGTGAATTGTAAGTGTACAACATCAGATGAGGCAATTCTGCTTCAGATGTATGTCCCTCCAGGACAAAGAAGCGTAGACCAAGCAGAGGAACTTGGAACATTCGAGAAAGTCATGGAAACCTACTCATTCATGCCAAACATGCAGAACATCTCAGTCATTTTGCTTGTATACAAACTCAGCGAGTTTCGCACACTGGCTGTCCTCGAAACATGGCTTGAAACTGCTTTGATGGAGGGTCTGATTAAACCCTTCACTAATGCAGTACTTGTTGGAACACATCTCGATATCACACCATTTGACGTAAAGCCTGAACAGGTCCAACAAGCTGTGGATTTTGTCAGATCCAAGATTGAAGAGAACATAGCTGATTATCGAGGATGTATCGAACAGACATATGTATCAAATGTCACTGGAACAGGAATCCCTGAACTCCGAAACGAGCTTGCTGAGCTTGTCTGTATGGCTCAGCATCTTAGACATGGAACCCAACCTGACTGTGAAGATGCCTGTACATTGTGTATGGACCGAAGATGCAAGGAACTGGTACCGACAGTGTAGACTTGTTCTACTGCCAGTTGTATCCACCAAATGTGGACTCACTCTTCTCACTTAGATAGATCAGGTGTTGTTGCGTATCGTTAAGCAACCACACATGAATCCCTGAATCCTTGAGAGCTTCAAGCATTACACATCGTTCATCAAATCTCAATCCTATCACTTTCAAGAAACTTGGAAGGTTCATGACTCTCTCTAGGTTCTTCTTAGCCACTGCGACAATTCTTGCCTTCGAACCAGCTTCCAACTGCAAGATGTCAGTATCGCGTAGTACCGCCTTGATTCTCATAGTGGTTCACCTTTGTCTCTAGATGACAACAAAATAAGCGTGTTCGTCAATGTACGCAATCTCTATCAGTACTCACTCTAAAGCTAGATGGGAGTTTTCATGGACTCGGATGCCAGTATTGTGGTAGAACCTGCAGATGATTGGGAAACCTACTCTATTGCATGGTCAGATGCCATGAAGCATCTATACTGGTATCGGGAGAATCCAATTTTCGATTTCAATAAAAATGAAGAGATTGAAGAGATGCATAGTGACTTCCAGAAACCTGGAAACCTATTCTTGGTAGCACGTCTACTTGATCAGGATAAGATAGTAGGGGTTCTTGGCTTTCGTTATCGAGATGTTATGGCTCGATTGAGGAGGTGGGAACCTGCAGTCATTCCCCAATTTCAGAAATCGAATATTGCTAGAGCGTTGCTCAACCAAGCTATTCACTATCTGACCTCTATGGGTGTTAAGCAAATAGGCTACCTGCTGAAGTATCCGTTGGATTCACCAGATTATGCAGTCGACCACCTTAAATTGTTCAAAGAGGTGGGCTTTGAATATGCACGCCCAGATTCAGTCGATATGATTATGGCTCTTGATACTCTTCAACCTCCATCAGGACCTCCTCAAGATGTCCATATAGAAACCGGTGAGAAATACACCTTTGAAGATCTAGCAAGCATCACTGTCAAATCGTTCACCTCAACACCTGAAGAGAGAGAGATTCATGGGTTTGACAAAACGGTCACTGAACATATCCAGGCAACTGCTTTACTACAGAGGATGGCAGAAGGATTCTATGGTCATTCCCCCGATGAGCTCAGAAAGATTGCTGTTGTCGATGGAGTACCTGCTGGTTTCATAGGTGCGTTTGTAATGGAATCAAAACACAAACCACTCACTGGAGTTCTCGGACCAATGGCTGTACTACCTGATTACAGAAGAAGAGGGATTGCTCTCCATCTTGTGAACAATGCATTATATACTCTGAAAAAGCATGGGTGTGAATATGCTGCTGTTGGAACTCCCGCTGCAAACACTGGAGCAATAGATCTCTACAAGAAGGTTGGTTTCAAATTGTGGTGTAGAGTAATCAGTCTTGAGAAATCCTTGTGAACACATTTTCACGAATCCAAAACGCATATACTTCGCGTTGTCAATGTGCGATACATCGTTTAGATTAACGTGTGTGTGAGGAATATGTCATATACCCAAGCTCCCCCTTTGTCGCCAGATGAAGTTCTTGAGTTACTCAACTATGTAACAGTAGCTCGTGTTTGTAGCCACAATAAGGATGGATCCATTCATTCGGTACCAGTATGGTTCTTCTATGAGGGGGGAAAACTGATCTTTGGAACACCAGAAGAGAGTGTAAAGGCTGCGAATATCAGACGAGATAATAATGTGACAGTTCTCGTTGATGATGAAGGCCCTCCCACAAGAGGTGTTATCATATATGGTGAAGCTGAGATTTCAGGCGATAACATGGATGAGATCTCCTTGAAGATATTTAATCGTCGGATGAGTGGCCGTCGGGCTCTTGATTATCGTGAAGGTCTCTTCAAGTTGACTGAGTGGGTCGCCGTCACTGTGACTCCAAAGAAAATCGCATCATTTGACTATGTAAAGGACACCTTATACAGACAGGCTACTGCATTTATGAGTAATGACTAGGTTTTCAAATCTTCAAACTCTTCCTCAGTCTGCTCAAACAGATAGTAGGTGCCTGAACAGACAATAGGTTTTCCTGAATTAATTAAATTGCTCAACCATAGGAGAAATCCTCCTCACCAACAATATCTCTTGAAGACTTTCCTACCCTAAATTTGAACTCTCCAGATTCTAATATCCAAGCATGCCTTGAAGTGTCATAAAATGCTAGGTCCTCAGCCTTCACTGCTATAGACACTGTTGTCCTTTCTCCTGGTTCCAATCCGATCTTCATGAAACCTACAAGTTCCTGTGGTGGTCGATCAACTGTAGCCTCAACATCGCTCGCATAGACTTGGATAACTTCCGAACCAGCACGATCTCCCGTGTTTGAAACTTCAACTTTGACAGCAACTGCCTCCTCAGGTTTCCGAAGCGACTGGCGGCTCAGATGAGTTTCACCGTACTCAAAATGTGTATAAGACCTACCATATCCAAATGGAAACAGAGGTTCAATCTCCTTCTCGTCAAACCATCGATATCCAACATAGATGCTTTCATCATAGTAGACTCTTTTATTCTCATCACCTGGGTAGTTTCTTCGATTCCCAGTGCTGTGAGCGGGTGAGTCTTTCAATTGCTTCGGGAAGGTGAGAGGTAGTTTGCCAGATGGATTGACATCCCCAAAGAGGACATCAGCAATCGCGTTTCCAGCCTCCATTCCTCCGTACCAACACATGAGGACTGCTTCAACATCATCAATCCACTCATCCATTGCAATTGGACTTCCAGCAATCAGACACACAACAGTCTGATCATGAGTACTTGAAACCTTCTTTATTTCTCTGACCTGTTTCTCACTGAGATGCAAGGAACTCCTGTCCATTGATTCAGACTCTCCACCTCGTCCATGATTAAGACCTGCAAAGATTATTGCCACATCAGCTGAGGCACCACCACGTAATATCTGGACTTTGTTTCGACATTTGCGTTCCATCCCCTGGAGTGGTGTTACTTCATATGGTGGACTCACTGCAGAAGAACCACCATATCCAAGCCGTCCAAACTTCTTCCGTAAATTTACGCCATGGAGACTAATTGCCTTGAGACTGTCAATATCTAAGGGCAAGAGGTTTCCATCATTCTTCAACAAGACCATACCTTCCTCCGCCGATCTACGAGCCAACTCTTGATGCTTAGGAGTATTTCGCTGACCATTGGGTAAACTGTCAGGTGTGTCAAAAAGACCTGTCAACATCATCACTCGGAGGTTCCTACGAACACGGTCGTCAAGAATCTCCTCTGAGAACTTGCCCTCTTTGAAAGCCCTTTCAAGGGCTTTTATCTTGTACAACCGTGGCCATGGCATCTCTAGAGTGAGACCTGCGTTGATGCAGCCTTCCGTTGTCTTAGCTTTTCTAGATGCTAACCAGTCTGTCATGACTAGACCCTCATATCCCCATTTGTCAAACAATGTCTTTTGAAGGAGATACTCATTCTCACATCCAAATACACCATTGACCATGTTGTAGCATGTCATGAAGGTCCATGGGTCAGCTTGTTTCAGTGTTGCTCTGAATGCACGGAGGTAGACTTCGTGCAGTGTTCGTTCATCAACCTCGGAGCTAGAGGACATACGATCTTTTTCCTGATTGTTTGCCACATAGTGCTTCAAACACGCAGCAATACGTTGGCTTTGGACTCCCTTAACGAAAGGGATTGCTAACTCCTTAGTCAAGAATGGGTCCTCACTGAAGTACTCAAACGTTCGACCACCTAATGGAGTTCGGACAAGGTTAATCGCGGGAGCCAACAGAACATGTCTACCAAGAGCCCGGACCTCCTTTCCTATTGCAATCCCAATCTCCTCCATGAGGTTTCTGTTCCAAGATGCAGCAAGCGCAATTGTAGCTGGAAATCGCGTATTCTTCTTGAATCCACTAGAATGCATAGCGGCTCCTAGTGGACCATCGGTCATCTTGAAGGATGGGATTTTCAAACGCTTAATTGGTTTCAATGAGTACATTCGTCTTCTCCCATGACTCGTTAGAAGCATGAACTTCTCCTTCAGTGTAAGTCTTGATAGGAGATCTGACACCCTATTCTCAATCTCTGTTTTCTCGTCTAGGTACGGTGGGTCTACTGTCATTGTTAATTTTCAATTGACTAACCACCATTATTGTCTTTTGAATCCTAGTCTTTTTGACACATGCACATTTTAATCTCCCTAGGGTTGAAGTCCAATCTGATACGGCTATCTCTAATTCTGACCTTCTCCTTTTCAGAACCATCTATCCGAACTTCCGAAACTGAGGATATTCTTTCAGAAACCTTAATTTCCGTTGATATTTCATAATTCTCAAGATTGTACAATGTAACAAGAAGAGAATCACTCCCCATCCTGAATGATGAAACTCTCACAGAGGGATTGTCTATCTGGATGATGGGACTTGTGAGTGAATTCGGAGCTCTCGCTTCATCAAAGGATATCACTGTCGCTTCATCTGAAAAAGCGTCTGCATGATCCACACTCATATAAAGTGGTGTAGCCTTTCCATGTGCAAGAAAGGCGTAATGGAACTCATACTCTGTGTTCAATTCCTGTGCTCCTAGTGTTTCCTCAGGAGGCCCTGCATGGATAGGTCGCTCAGGGATGTCTGATCTTGAGAGCCAACCGACCGAACGTACAAGTGTGATGGCTAGACGGTCACCTCCAACTAACTCTACCTCTGGGAGACCTTTGTTTAACGCCGTGAATGCTTCTTCACCAGATTCATCTTCAACCCGAATGAACCTCTTCTGCGGCTGAATACCTGAGGGAAGCTCGGGGAAGGTTGATTTAGTCCTCTCCAACTCACTCTCACTCGGAACTGGTTCTGGATCACTACGGCGATGAACACAGCCGAAGTGAGTTGACGTAATCGTCTTGTCAGTATTGAATGGAAGATCGAAACAGACTCGTAGTCTATGATCTTTTGCTCTGTTCTTTATCCTGGTAGTAACCTCAATCCTTGGGCTATCGCTGTAAAATCTGAATATTGAATCCACCGGAATCACTGTTGATCCAATTCTCTTCTCTCGAGAGGCATCGACGCTCTCAAAGACCTCAAGCGACATTGTCTGGCGAATCTCAGCGAAAATAGGTCCATTGGCAATTATTTCTCGCTTCACATCTTTTGGTTTGGCTTTACCTGGTCCCACTCTACTGAATGTGTATTCATCTCCTCGATCACCAAGATCCTCGAATGCATGAAGTCTGTCATATTGAATACCAGTTTCTTTGTTCGTGAGTTTCAAGGAGCCATCTTTGTTGAATGACACAGTATAGAATCTGTTGATTACATTATTCTTTTCAACATCGAAAACAGCATCCTCATTTATCTCAGGGCTTTCTTCGACTGGATCAAGTTGGGCGAATGTCCAAGGCTGTAATGGAATGCGGGCGCCGTAAACGTTCTGTGTTGGTCGAGAAGCGACGAGATGGACCTTCTTGAATCGTTTACTCTCAATCATTTTGCGTGCTTCACGTTTGAACTCATCCATATCGAATTCTCCGACAGGATGTCTGTCAGAGATGAATCTGAGCTCTAAGAGACCTGGCTCATCTCCTTCATGGTACTCCACATCATTGATGTAAAAGTCCATCAGTTTCCTACCAGGGAGTAGTCTCATCCCCATTTTAGCCATCGTCAGCCCAACTGTCGCTTCCATAAAGATGTCCTCTTTTGAGGTGACAGGTTGGACCTCGAACACAGTTCCATCTGGTGTCTTTATTCCACCGATTCTCTTCTCCTTTGGGTATGAGAACTCAAAGTAGACTGGACTCCTTGTTGTTCCCGAGGCATTAAACACAATTACACTAGACGTTTCAGAAGGGACTGCAGATTTCTGAATCGATGCAGCCGAGTCATCTAGCACACTCTCGCCTATTGACTCAGCCCAGGAGAATCTGGAT
>JBHLOX010000103.1:0-9473 GCA_048940045.1 Promethearchaeota archaeon | reverse complement strand
AAATCTAGCATATTGCGAGTCCCGTTGACGTTAACATTTTGGACTATCTCAGGGTTCTCAATCGAGAATTTCACTGAGGAAATAGCAGCAAGGTGATACACAAAATCAATGGGCCCATCCACTGCGTCCAACAGCTGTTTTTTGCAGATATCTAACTTCAAAAACGTGAAATCACTATTCTTCACTGCATCAGACAGGTTCCCCATCTTTCCAGTTCTCAAATTATCAATGCCAACGACTGAGAATCCTTCTTTTAACAGCACGTCAACAAGATGGCTCCCTATGAATCCCGCGGCTCCCGAAACAACTGCTGTTCTCTTCATCTTGACAAAAATGGACTGTTGTTGAACTTTTATTTTTTTTTTAATTCAAAATCAAACTCTGTGACAAAATGTACTCCAAAGTGATATAACCCCCTACTAATGAACGACCTTTGATATCCAATGTACTTCGTCTACATCATTGAAACAATAGATGGGACCTATTACACAGGAATGACCAATGATGTTGCAAGACGTTTTCAGGAACATCTCTCCGGTAACACCCGTTCAGCCGCCTATCTCAGGATGCACAAACCAGCATTCGTTGTTTACATGACAGAGTGTAAGACGCGAGGGGATGCGATGAAGCTCGAACAGCGCCTCAAGAAAGACTACAAATTCAAGATGGAGTGTGTAGGATCTCGACGTGATATCAGAGAGGTCATTGATTCTGAACTCAGTTACCGGTGATGCCCTTCTCGAAGTGTTCTTATCGAGGATTTTCATCGTTGTGATTCAGTGATGCTGATGACTGACATAGTCTTGGCAATTGATGCAGGAACCACTGGTGTTCGCTCCATGTTCTTTGATAAGACTGGGAATGTCCTCGGTGGGGCATACTCGGAGTATGAGAGTTTCTACCCGAGTCCTTCTTGGGTGGAGCAGGATGCTGGGAGTTGGTGGACTCAATCATGTGCAACAATCAAGAAGGCGCTCTCTGAAACCGAATTGGACCCTGAACGAGTCGTTGGGATAAGTGTGACAAACCAACGTGAAACAATCGTTCCAATTGGTGAGGATGGAGCACCACTACGTAGAGCAATTGTCTGGCAAGACCGACGAACGGTACCACAATGTGACTGGATTGAGAAAGGTTTCTCTCAGGATGCCGTCTATTCAATTACTGGACTCACTGTCGACCCTTATTTCTCAGCCCCAAAGATTCTGTGGATCAAACAGCACGAGGAATCTGTTTTCAACAACACTCACAAGTTTCTACTCGTTCATGACTATCTCATCTATCGGCTATCGGATGAGTTTGTGACAGACTTCTCTAATGCAAGTAGGACCATGCTCTTTGACATACGACAGGCAAAATGGTCTGACAGAATTCTGGACGGCTTTGGAATTCCTAAAGAGAAACTCCCTAAAGCAGTTGAATCAGGTATCAAGGTCGGCGAGCTCACCTTAAAAGCTTCTAAAGAAACAGGGCTCAAGGAGGGAACACCAGTTGTTTCTGGAGGTGGCGACCAACAATGTGCAGCCCTTGGTGTGGGTGTAACAAAGGAGGGACGGTTGAAGTCCACAACAGGAACAGGAACCTTCATTCTCGCTCACTCAAAGACTGTTAAATTGGATCCTGGTCTTCGGGTTTTATGCAGTCGTCATGTTGTCCCGGATTCGTTTGTGGTAGAAGCAAGCATGTTCACGACTGGCTCCGCCCTGAAGTGGTTCCGAGACAATCTTGGCATCGAGGAGAGGACCATAGCTGATGACCGCGGTGTGGACCCCTATGAGGTCCTCACTGAAGAGGCTGATACGATACCTGCCGGGTCTGAGGGTGTGATCCACATACCCCACTTTGTGGGAGCAGGTGCTCCGAATTGGAATCCTCACTCTCGAGGAATCTTCGCTGGACTCGCCCTGGGTCACACACGTGCCCATATAATTCGTGCTATTCTCGAAGGCGTTTCCTATGAGATACGGACCAATATTGAAGTGATGCGAGAACTTGGATTGCCTTCACAGGAAGTCCGCGTGACTGGAGGTGCTGCACGAAGTAAAACGTGGATGCAGATACAAGCAGACGTCCTCCGAATGCCTGTGATCAGAACCCAAATGGAAGAAGCGACTGCTGTTGGTGCTGCTATTCTTGCTTGCAAAGGAGTTGGTGTATTCAAGTCTGTGGCCGAAGCAGCAGAAGAGATGGTCAAGACACTGCCTCCACTAGCTCCAACAAAGGAAACTCTTGAAGTCTATCAGAAAGGGTACAAGAAGTTCAATGAACTATACTCTGCAATATCCGGACTACGATTTGATGACTAGCCCGCATATACTGCAATCTTGTTCCCCTTATCAAGGACCAGAATCTTCACTTCTGGGTCTTCCTTTAACCACTCATCAATGACCGCTTGCGGGTCCTTCACCATCTCAAGATGTGCCGCTTCGACCGTTTCTTGATTCAGTTTTGAATACAATCTGATCCTCGCGACCCGTTTCAGGAGTTCTGCAAACTTGTATGCTTTGTGCTCATAGAGATGATATTTCCCGCTGATTGACTTTATCACATCATCAAGAGGCGCTGTCAGTTTGTTGTAGAAGTTCTCGATTGCTGACTCTGGGGCTACACCATCTCGACATTCTGCAATGAAGAGAATCTGTCCACCATCCAATACTGCCTTCTTTGTGAGTTCAATGGCTCTCTGGGCATGGTACAGGCTCTTGTCCTGAGGATATCCTCCTGGTGAAACGACTATTCTTGTCTGAGGTGTGACAGTAAAGCTTGAGGTTTCATCCAGAATCTCCATTCCTCTTGCAGTCACTGGCTCTGGCTGCCCAGCGTCTGCCCAGACGAGTTTCTTATTGCTTGATATGATTGCCACGAGGAATATCTTAGCTTCACGAGTTATCAGTCCCATAGCTTCTCTCATGTCATCAGCCAAGGGGTTGTCACGTCTTGATTCATCAGGATGAAAAGGGTGGATTCCAAATGTTGAGCGTGGATTGAGTGCAAGAGAGTGATTGGCCTCAATTGTTTCAAAACCGCACACGCCTGGTAGGAAGTTCTTCACTACATTCGAGTAACCTGCAAAGTAGTGGGCCTTCATGTCAGACAGACTAACATACACATCATGTCCCACTGCAGCTGCATTTACAATGACTGGAGACCCTCTGGATGTCTTTCCTAGGTTCACCATGTCTGGAGATTTACAGTCATTAATAGTGACCTCATAGCTGGTGAGTTTCGCATCTTCTGCTGCACGTTTGATCATCTCGACAATCTCGAGATTACCGGGGTGATTCACCTCATGAGACCCCGTGGTGATGATGAACTGGACACGGTTGGCATCGGTTAGACGGGGGACAACTGCTGATATCATCGCCCAATGTGGTGCATCTCGTGTATGATCTTCTACCAGAACGCAGACACTTTTACTTCTCGAGATTACGGATAGATGTGGACCATGAGGGTTCTCTAGAACTTTTTCAATACCTGCTAGAACGTCAGCCGATGTCTTCGCTGGATTTGGCTTGATCACCCCTGCTAGGTTCTTATCAGGAATCTTGAGCTGTATAGTCCCATCACCATAGGTCACATGAACATTCAATGTTCTTCCTCTCCATTGGATGTGTGGAACCCTCACAAAAACATTCACCATGGTGCATTCCAGCATTTTGAGCAACCAAAACAGATATTGCAGATGGCACGAGGGAATGCTCATGAGCGAGTTAGATCAAGGGATGACCGGCATGGGCCGATGGCTAGCAATCTCATCTGAGCTGCCTTGTGCAGTTATTGCCTTGCTTCTTGTAGGTCAGATTGTTGGTGGTTCTTTGGCAGGACCATCTGGCGCGACTTGGGGGGCACTTCTGGGGGCTTTATTTGGTTTCATCTTTGGGACCTATAGCGTGTTTGTCACTATCCGATACTTCGACAGACTAGATGTCAAGGTGAAGCACAAAACCGAGTATATGCCGCCTATGGATGAGATTCTCGAGGATGTGACCTTTGACCTAGACTCCACTCCCTCTGAGGAATCAGAGGATGAATGATAGCTTGTTCTCACTCTAGGAACTCTGAATCGTCAGCATCCAGGACCTCTATGATGACCCTTGTTGCACTCCTTCCTACTCCTGCAATGATTAACTGAATGAGAAGTGCAATAAAGAAAGCACCAAGTCCAATTCCAAAGATTCTGATTGAGATTGAGTTCAAGGCAGCTGCCCATGGTGCAAGATAGTACAGATCGATGAGATACCAGACGTAAATGCCTGTGATTCCCATCAAGGCGACAAGCAGACCAAATGCTGCTACTACCGTCTTCACCCTTGGGGTGTTCATCTTCACCTCTTCGATACCGGGTCCCACAACGGCATCTCCAATCCGTCTTGAGAATCTGATGAACACACTCATCGCCGCTAGAAAGATCAAGAGTGCAATGATACTGAAAATCAGAAGGACAAGGATCTTCAACTCGTTATTCAGCACAAAGAACAAGTCACCTACAGCATAGGCCGACAGCGACCCAATCATCATAATAACCGCAATGATCTGTATGACGAATGTGATGGTTGCTGAGCTTCTGAAGAGGCTACCAAGATTGATGTAATCCTCACTAGGAGCCGTCATAATGACCAACAACTCGTCTGTAGGTTGCTACTTATTTGAATTCTTCTACTCTAAAAACAGGTGGCGCAGCTCCTTCGTCAAGCTTATATCGTGCATACATTGTCCATCGATAGTCCTCATCAGATTGTGAGGAGAAGAAAATCTATGATGGCCTCAAAGTCTGCGAATGAATATGGCTTTGTCAATGCGAGAATACGAGGTATGAAGTCTCGATTTCTCACGGTTGGCAACTATGAAAGCCTTCTTTCAAGCAACAGCTATGAGGATTTCATCAAGATTCTCTCTGGGACCTATTATGGTCAGGTCATCACAAAAGCCTCAGGAACTACTAGACCTAGTCCTGAAGATTTAGCGCTGCTTCTTTCCCACGACTTTGCCGATGTGGCTGCAAACCTCTCGCGTTCTCTAACTGGGAAGGTTCGCGAGTTTACGAACACGTACTTGGAGATGTTCATGGCTGAGAGTGTGAAGTCGATAATTCGAGGTATCCATGTCAGTCTTGAGAGGGATGAGATTCTACGTTTCGCAGTCCCTTCAACTCCTGAACAGGCGAGTCTGTTTGAAACGCTGGTAGATGCTGGTTCAGTCAGTAAAATGATAGACCTCCTTCCACAATGGGATCTTCGAGTGGCGTTATTGACTAAACTTCCAAGCTATGAAGAGTTCGACTCACCAGCGCCTCTTGAAGTGGCTATTGAAGAATGGTACTTGAAGAAAGTCCTGGATGCACTCGAAGGGTTTTCTAACAGAGATGCACGACGAGTGCTAGATATCTTGGAAACTCGAGTAGTTTTGCGGAATACATTGACAGCTCTTCGAGCAGTCACACTCCAATTTGATTCTCGCGCTCTTGAACAGTCACTGATTAGATTTCATAAAACAAAGGAGTTCACAGAGTCTCTTAAAACCGTGAACTTATGGCGAGAAGTCATCACAAAGTTGGATGCTACCCGGTTTAGTGAGTTTGGAGGAAGACTTGCCCGGCTTTATGAGGAGACCGAAGACCTCTCAGATGTGGAACTAGCAATTGAGGACTATATTGCCCAGAGAGTGAAACTACAGCTAACAGCATTTCCTTTTCATCTAGGTACAATCATTGGATTTTTCAGCCTCAAGTTTTACGAGATAAGAAATATCCGCTCGATTGCAGTCGGAATTGAAAGGGGACAGTCAGCTGATGACATTAGAAAAATGATAACAATCTGGTGAGATTCGGAGGAAACGATCACATGAAAATCGACAATCGGATTAAGTCCATTGCCATGTTGATGATGGGAGTGGTGCTACTTACGCTAGCAATATTCGCAATTTCCATGGCTGATGCTACAACGGTTCTAAGAGCACTGGGTGCCCCAGTTGATAGAGGGTTTGTACCCGCGCAGATAGGTGAAGGAGATGGTGTAGCCATTCTCGGTCTTGGTATTGGCGCAGGCCTAGCACTTGGTCTTGCTGGTATTGGTGCCGCCCTCGGTATGGGTACCGCCTCTGCAGCAGCACTTGGAGCCATCACTGAGAAACCTGAAACTTTTGGAAAGAGTATATTATATGTAGTATTCATTGAGGCTGTGGCAATCTACGGCTTTGTTATTGCATTCCTTCTTGTAGGATACATAGGGAATATTATAACTCACGCTTAGAACGACATAGAGAAACTAGTAGAGGTGATCTTCCTCCCTCTACTCTTTCTTTTCTTCAGCACCAAATAGGGTTGATGAGATAGTGTCCCGTATTTGCCCCTCATATCGCTCAAGTCTTGCCTCGAAAGTGTTGTCGACCCACCTGGTTGAATCTTTGTTCCTTACAACAACTCCACCAGTTGCACGTACCTCTTCCTTTGAAACGCTTAGCTTGCACTTCGTACCAGTTGCTTTAGCTACAGCTGCTTCAACCGTCTTTAGATCAATATTTGATGCGTGTCCTTTTGGTGCGACAATCTCAAGATCTGTTTCTTCTAAAGAGGCTGCAGCATCAACAATCAGTTTCTCGAGAGTCTTGCTATAGTCTTTCTTCTTGACAAGACCTTCAAGATGTTTCCTCACCGACGACATAACCTCCTTTATCAAGACCTCTTTTGCGTCAAGAAGTTGGTACTTTGACTTCAACTTTGCACTTGCTTCATATCTGGAAACCTCTGCGTTTGACTCAACCTCAGCCTTGCCAGTTATTGATGCAGTGATTTCTTTTGCTTTTGCACGTGCATTATCCAGCTTCTGTTTCCTTTGTGATTCAGCCTCAGCAAGAATCTCTTTCTCTTTCTCAGCAGTCTTAGAATTGATCATCTCGATTATGTTTGTCATTCCACTCATGATATCATGCCCCCTCTAGCAAGATTTTCACGACTGCTTGAAAGGCATTATCCACCTTGTTCTGTGCCTTTTCCTGCATTTTCTTTATTGTCTTCTCTGTTTCTTTGAAAACCGACGATTCAATCTCTTCTTTTCTACTCTCTATTTCACTCAGCATTTTTGCGGCTGCGTCTTTTGCCTTTATCTCAGCAGATTCGATAAGCCTTTTCGCTTCCTCATCCGCTTCCTCATTGATCTTTCGGGCTTTCTTCTGAGCCTTCTCGATTCTCTCCCGAGCTTCCTTCTCAGTTTCATGAATCTGGTCGATTTCATCGTATGCTGCACACATGACTATTCCTCAAGGGTCATGATGGTAATTCATCACCAATACCTCCCCCCTTTAAAGATTGACCTCCGTCGTAAAGGTTATTTAGAGCATGGGAAGCATCACGTACTTCAAATCTGAGTCTTTGATACTGGTGATGACACAATGGTTCGAATGAGTCCAGAAGAAATGGTTGTTGCCAAAGTTGTTTCCCACAAGGATTTTGAGAGACAGGTCTTGATGTCACTTGAAGATTTTTCACTCTTTGAGTTCATTGACGTAAGGAGACAAGCTGGACTTGTTGACATAAAACGAACTCGAGATGAGGAAACCGCCTATTCTGCTCTTGAGCGGCTGACCAAGATACTCGAACTGCTAGGGCTAAACCCCGCGAAACGAACAGGAGTTTACATTGATGTTGACGATACAACACTTGAAAATTCACTAACTCTTGCCTCAGAGGTCATCTCAGCGGTCGAGGAAGAGGTTCTTGACATCGACTCCAAGATAACAATTGCTCGTCTTGAGATAGAGCGTCAAAGGGGTGTTGCTGATGTTGCTATGTCCCTTGAACCTCTGGGCATTGACCCAAGTCTAATTGGTACAACAGAGTTCACATTCACGACAGCTGGCATAGTCCCCTCTGGAAGGGAATCAGAGCTTGAATGGAGTATCGGTGAGGTCACTGACGGTGCATTCACCATTGCTTCATTACGTTTAAAGAGAGGAGGCTCTGCGTGTGTTGTCACGGTTCCTGTCGAAATGAAAGAGGCCGTTGAACGAATCCTCTCAGCTATGCAGTTTGAAGCCTTTGCTATCCCTAAGGACTCAGCAGGACGTCCAGAACAGATTGAGGCAGATGCTGAGAACAAGATCAATGAGCTGCAGGAAGAGCTGGAGCAGCTTGAGAAGAGGAAAGATTACATCGCACTCGAGTGGGGGGCCAGAATTCTTGCAGCATGGGAAACCCTTGACATTGAACGCAAGAGGATTGACATCAAGAGCTACATTGTCTATACTGATCAGGCAATCAAGATGTGGGGCTGGATCCCTGAAGGCAAAGAGGAGGAGCTTGAATCCATTCTTCGTGAAAATGTAGGACCTGCTCTTGAGGTGACCTTTGACAAGCCTGATTTCGCAGAGGTCGAGGGACCAACCTATATCACAAACCCAGCCGCTTTCAAACCAACAGAGGATGTTGTCAAGGCATTTGGAGTCCCATCCCGGCATGACCTTGATCCCACAAAAATTATGGCAATCTCATTCCCACTGATCTTCGGTCTTGTCTTTGCAGATGTTGGACAGGGATTCCTGATATTTCTCATAGGTTATGCTGCTCTCCGAGCAAACAAGAAGGGTCAGGATTGGGGCCAAATACTTGGGTATGTTCAAAACGGCGCCCAAGGTCTGATGTTGATGGGAATATTTGCCATGATAGGCGGTTTCCTGTTTGGAAGCTTCTTTGGTGCTGAAACTGTCATCGAACCCTTGTGGCCAATATTCGCACATACTGACCCATTCCGTGCAACACACATGCTTAAGCTCTCCATTGAGGTTGGAGCCATTCACATCTGTTTGGGAATCATACTTAATCTGTACAACGAACTGAAATATAAACATAGAATGAAGGCTTTGGTTGCAGCATCATACCTCTGGATGTATATTGGTTTCATCATCCTCATCTTTGGGGTCAGCTACAACAGCGTAGGGGAATGGTTCGCAGCTTCTGGAACTGTTTCTCTGTGGCTTCCAATAATCGGCATTGGATACGGCACCGCGGGAAACAATCCACTCTATCCAGTACTTCCAATCGCCCCACTGATTTTCACACTAGCCATGCTTATCGTTCCACTTGTCATCATGCTCTTAGGATCGGTGAAAGGTGGAATGGATGGCATAGTTCATCTACTAGAGAGTGTAATTGGAATGATTAGTCATACTGTTAGTTATGCACGTATCTTTGCACTGAACACAGTACACATCATTCTCAGCAGCGTATTCATCACAATGCTTCCGCCACTGGTCAACATCTACTTCCCAGAGTTCTCATTGTTTGGAGTCGAGATAATTCCACAAGTGGTGCACACCACTCACTACACCGGACCCCCCGTCATGCCAATTCTTGGAGCATTCATCGGAACATTGATTGTGGGTGTCCTTGAAGGACTGCTTGGGTTCATGCACACACTCAGGCTACACTTTGTTGAGTGGTTCAGCAAGTTCTATCATGCTGGCGGTGTTGCATTCCAGCC
>JBHLOX010000102.1:0-9539 GCA_048940045.1 Promethearchaeota archaeon | reverse complement strand
AGTAAGTCTGGTGAAAAGAATCCCAAGTGTAGAGCCAGACTCTTGGCTTCCATGTTGGCCTTTGCAATTATGAGTGGAATAGTGTCTTCGGTTGGTATTCCCAGATTCACTGAGAGATTCACTGCATATTGATGACCTGCAATAACTTGACTGAACAATGACTCGATATCAATCTCGAAACTGTCTGCAGTAAGAACAGCTCCATCGCTATATGCTGCAATCAACTTGAGTTGCAGCTCCATTGGTTCAATTCCCAAACGCGAGAGCATCAATGCCATGGCGTTTGAGATTACGTCTCCAGCCTTCACAGCCACGGTGTCATCAGTGATGTGTATTACACCACCTCTCACACGAGATGGAATCTTGAGACCAGCCAATTCACTAATGAATGGTCCTGGGGCCACACCTGTATTCATAGCAGGAACAATGATGTCATTTTGTGCAACCTGGCCACCCTTAGCTGGAGCCGCCGTTTTGTTCTCACTTAGAAATTTACTAAGAACGAAAGGGTCTTGCTCACTGAAGACAAAAGCAACAGGTCCGACCACATGTTCAATCAGGTCCTTTATGCCTTTCTTATTGCTCTTCTCGAGTGCCCTAATCATGAGTGTGTTGCGTGCCATTTTAATGACCGCAGATCTTCTCAGACTGTCTCGGATTCCTTGAAGCTGTTTAGCTCCAACGCCTTCAACATTCACTAGACCAATCATTTGGCTTTCATTGATTGTTTCAGTCAGCTTTTCAACCGCATCCTGTTTCCATTGTGGAATGTTTTTCTCGTATACTGACATCCTCATTCACCAATCCTAACCAGACACCTCGATTGCTGGTCCCATGGTCGTCTTGACCAGTATTTTGCTGACTCTCTCAGAGAAGCCTTTGCTCTCTACGAAGTCGAGAACTGCAACGATGTTGTCTGCAATCTCTCTGTCACTCATCTTGAAGTGTCCCACTTTCACATGGAATGTGGGTGTATTCCTCATCCTGACACGAACAGTCCGATGATATTGGCTCACTATCGCGCTAAGATCAGCCTGCGGCGGAAATGGTCGTGGCATCTTGCCTCGTGACCCAAGTGCTTGTCCAAGATACCGTCCGATTAGGGGCATCGCGTCAACAGCCGCAATGAAGAAATCATAGCTCTTTGCTAATGACTTCCGTTCCTTCTTCTCTTCTCCAAGTCTAGGGATGTCATCCTTCGAGATGACACGTTCTGCACCAGCCTCTGTAGCCTTTTCTGCAAACTCTCCATCTCCAAAAGCACACACTTTTGGTGGTGGAATAAGTGGGTTTGGAAGGACCAACTCTTGGTTTAACCTGTTCTCTGGCTTTGAAACGTCTAGTTCCTTCTTCCTGAAGTTGACCGCAATATCAAAGCTCTGATCAAACTTGATCTTTCTCTTCTCTCCCTCTTTCCGAGCTTCGGCAACAGCAGCCTCAACCTGATCAATTGAAAACGACATTCTAAATCACTCCCTAAGTGGCTCATCTAGCTGGGCATCCCATGTGCCTTCCCGGACTTCTGCTTGGAACTCCTTTGCTGTCTTTCCTTCAATTGTTACGCCCATTTGACCGCAGGTACCTGAAATAATCATGACTGCACTTTTCATTGTCAGGGCAGAGAGGTCACTTGCCTTTCCCTTAGCGATGCTTTTCATTTGGTCAAGGGTGATATTTCCAATTATGTTTGTATTCGGCTCACCAGAACCTTTGTCTTTACCAACTTCTTTCAGTATCAACGCACTGGTTGGAGGTGTTCCAACCTCAACCTCGAAGCTCTTGTCATTTGGGTTAACGATGATTTTTACAGGCACCTTTAATCCTGCAAAGGGTTGAGTTACTTCATTGATTTTTGTTACAACCTGAAAGATGTTGACACCGGTAGGTCCCAGAGCTGGACCGATTGGCGGTCCACCACTAGCTTTGCCACCTTCGACCATGGCATCTACAATAACGTCTTTTTCGCTCAATTCTAGCACGACTCCTGATGCAGTGCACTCGGTGCGTACGCGACACATCCGATGGGGTCGACCAACAGGACAAAACTCAAGGTATTTCCTGTGAGGTCTACTGCATTCTTTGTCACTTTCTTCACCCCGGACACGACGTCTATGCGTCTATGTCAGATTAAGAGGATGAACTCGTTCGGGCGATATTCTGTTTTAAGGATTACGACAGCGCAAAGAGGGTCAAATGATTGAAGGGATCTATTCGTCATCTTCTGGTTCGTGAGCCCAGAATGAGTCTTCGTCATCGAAGGCATCTGCATCCGCGAATTCTTCTTCCTCTTCAACCTCTTCGACTGGTTCTTCCTTCTTTTCAGCACGTTCCACAATCTTAGCGAAGTCAGCATGAACCCTGACAGGGATTGTATACGGGCTGTCCAATAATTCTAGGATGAGTTCCTCTTTGCCAGCGTCTACTCGAACAACTTTTGCCCGCTCGCCCTTGAATGGCCCAGAGATAATCTCAACTACGTCATCAATCGAAATGCCCTCAGCAGCAGGAGGTGGTGCTAAGAATTTGTCGATCTCCTCTAGAGAAACCTTCCCGCCAACTCGACCCCTTACATGTGGAACACCAGAGATAGCTATCTCCACATCTCTGAACTCGGTCGTTTCAATGAACACGTAACCTCTGAGTGTTTCGGGAACAAGTATTGCCTTTACGCGTCCGAGCAGTTGATTTGTTGATACTAATTGGGGTTCTCCCGTTTTCTTCTTCTTCTTCTTGCAGTTCTTCATATGGGCCTTTGTGGCTTTCTCTGATGAGAAGTCCTCTAAACAGAATGGACATCGCCAGACATCAGTTTCGCCTATCACTGCTGTAGTGATAAGGTCAGTGACACTACGTTCCTGTCCGATTGTTGTTCGCACTGCATAGATACTTGTACCTGTTTCCAAGGGAAAACCCTCCAAATGATAGAAGCTTCATGAATTACAGATATACTAGCTGGTGTTAACGCCCCAACTACCTGTGATAAGGGTCATGATAATCTGAACTATGAAGCTGACCATTCCAACAAGGACCATGGCAAGTAGACTAACTCTGATACTCATCCAGAGTTCTTTTCTGGAAGGCTTTGTTGCCAGTTTCAGAATTCGTCTGCTCTCGTTGATGAATTCACCAACACCCATTTTTTCTCACGTCCTTGAAACATACTGCTTTTCCAGTAGTAGGAGTCGGTTGCTGTCAGCAATGGTCCTCTTTTAACATTTGCTGAGTATCCATTTTTCAACTAAGTCAGCTTCGGTATACCTAGGTCACTCTTTAGGTCTTCTACAAGTGGAGTGAAAGGCTCTGTGTTATCAAAGACATAGGGAGAGTTCACACCTGAAGCGATGATAGTGACTCGAAGTCTGTCATCCAGCTCAGGCACAATGAGTGCACCATAGATAATCTCAGCACCTGGGTTGACCTGTTCAGTTACAATCTCGATTACACGTTTTGCCTCTGAAAGCTGTAAATCAGCATTTCCACTGACATTCACCAGAAGGTTCCTAGCATTCTCAATTGACACATCAATCAATGGGTTACGGAGTGCATTGATGACCGCATCCTCCGCCCTATCCTCTCCGCTTGCCTCACCTAAGGCTATGATTGACACGCCACCATTCTTCATTGTTGTGCGCACATCAGCGAAGTCCAGGTTGACAAGACCAGGCTTTGAAATTAATTCAGCAATTCCTTTTACAGCCCGTACGAGAACCTCGTCGGCAACCATAAACGCCTCAGGCAGAGAAAGGTCAGGAGCAATCTCTAAGAGTTTCTCGTTTGGAATGGCAATGAGTGTGTCCACGTGCTCCATCAAGGCGTTGAGACCACGGGTTGCATTCTTCTTTCGTGTGGCTCCTTCAACCTCAAATGGCAAGCAGACAATGGCAACTGTTAAAGCTCCATTCTCTCTCGCGGCCTTTGCAATGTGAGCAGCAGCTCCAGTCCCAGTGCCGCCACCCATCCCTGCAGTGATGAACACAAGGTCTCCATGTACCACGTCCTTGATGTCATCATATGCTTCTATTGCTGCAGCTTCTCCAATATCAGGATCATTACCCGCTCCTAATCCTCCACAGGTTTCCTTCCCTAAGAGCAATTTGTGATGTGAATTACAAAAGTAGAGATCCTGAGCATCTGTATTTGCCGCAAGGGTTTCTGCACCCTCTACACCTACCTCCATTAGGCGCGTAATTGCATTGTTTCCAGCTCCACCAACGCCGACAACCAGTATTCTTGCATTCACTGATTCTAGTAATGAGGCAAGCTCTTCATCGGTAGTTGCTGATTTTGGTGTTCTCTTCTTCTTTGCAGGTGATTCACGTTTTCCACCTGACGATTTGAGGACTTCTTCTAGTAACGGGTGCATAATATTACCACTCACATCTAGATGATGTTATTATCCAGGTAATGTGGTAATTTGTAATCGAATACTACAGGGATAATACTCATTTGCGACGTCGGCTCTTTTTCGACTTGGTACTTTTCTTATCCCTAGGTTTAGTCTTAGGTTTGCCTTTTTTCTTGAGTGTCTTAAAGATGGAATCGATTGAAATCTGATGTTGACGAAGGAGCTTTGCCGTGTCATCAAGGGATGGTTGCCCATTTTGTGCCCCCGCCTTTGTAATAGTCAAAGCGGCCACTGCATTTGCAACATTCAATGCCTGTTCAATTCTCTCTGACCTCATCCAAGCAGACACAAATCCTGCGGCAAAAGAATCTCCTGCACCTAGTGTATCAACAACTGGAACTTCGAAGACCTTGGAAGTGCAATATTCAAAGCCATCAGTTGCTATCGCCCCCTTATTTCCCATTTTGAGTATAACTATTCCAGGAAACGTCTTGGCAAAGGCACGGAGGCTACTCTCAGTCGGGTTGATTTTGAAATAGTCCTTGAGTTCTTTCTGGTTCACAAATAACAAGTCAGTCCGCTTCAGAATTCTGTCATATTCTAAATTCATTCCTGTACGACCCGGGTCTAATGACAAAATCATACCATTTGATGTGGTTAGTTCCATCACTCGGCCCATCAACATAGGAAAAGAACCTGCAACATGGATTACCTGAGCATCAAGCAGTTTGTCCTCTTCGAATACACGTTTCTCAAGGAAACGATTAGCGCCAGGCTCCACCACCACAATTCGATCTTGTTTCGAAGTATGTGCATAAACGAATATTCCTGTTTGTTGCTTCTCTAGAACCAAGAGACAACTTGTGTCCACGCCGGTCTTTGAAATCTCTTTCATTGCGAGTTGACCATAATCATCATCACCGACGCAACTCACAAGCATGGTCTTGACACCCAAGCGCGCGCTTTGAGTAGCAAAATTGGCAGCTGACCCTCCAAAGGCTATTCTACCAGCTTCACAGATTACATGCTCGTTTTCCTTTGGCAAACTCCCTACTTTCATATTAATGTCGATGTTGATTCTGCCAATTGCGACTACTTCTCCCGGCAAGATATCCGCCTCTTAAACGATGAGTGTAAGTATCGCCTTCTGGGCATGTAAGCGATTCTCAGCCTGATCAAAAACAACTGAGTGAGGACCATCCATCACTTCAGAGGTCAATTCCTCGTCGCGGTGTGCTGGTAAACAATGCATAACGATTGCATCGTCTTTTGCTTTACCAACCAAGGCCTTATTCACTTGAAATGGCATGAGTGCATCTTCTTTCTCCTTTGACTTTTCTTGCCCCATACTGAAGAAGGTGTCCGTATATATCACATCCGCCCCTTTAACTGCCTTTGAGGGGTCGTTTAGGACCTCTAGTTTTGTATCATATCTCTTACTGAGTGCAGTCGCTTTCTTCATAATCTTGTCTGAGGGAGTGTATCCTCTTGGAGAACCGATTGTTACATCCATACCCATGATTGTACAGCCCCGCATGATTGAGTTACTGACGTTGTTCGAATCACCTACGTAAGTGATTTTGAGCCCCTCAAGTTTTCCCTTATGCTCCTCTATTGTCTGCATATCAGCCATTATTTGACATGGATGTAGCAGGTCAGACAACCCATTGATGACCGGTACCGTAGCGTATTTTGCCAACTCAATGACCTCATCATGACCAAACACACGTGCCATGATTACATCACAATATCTACTCAGAACCAGAGCCGTATCTCCAATTGTTTCTCCTCTTCCAAGCTGAGTACCACTTGGTTGAAGAAATAGTGCATGACCGCCTAGTTGTGTCATCCCCACCTCAAAGGACACTCTAGTCCTAGTGGATGACTTCATAAAGATCATAGCTAAGGACTTGCCTTTCAGAAGCTTGTGTGGCTCTCCTTGCTTCTGTTTCTGTTTCAAATCATGTGCTGTATCCAAGATCTGCCTTAGTTCAGCTCTATCAAAATCTGCAAGATCTACAAAGTTTCTACCTTTTAGGCTCAATAGCTACACCTCAGGGCTTTCTATTGCGCCTTCATTGGTGAGTCGTATAAAAAACTGCCCACTTGCTTAATTATTCGCAACAAGTCTTTTAGCAAACCACTCTGGGTCGAATCGTTGGAGGTCCTCATATTTTTGACCTACGCCAACATAAACGACTGGACGTCCAGTTACGAAGGCAATTGATAGAGCCGCTCCTCCGGATGGGTCTGCATCTACTTTTGTTAGAATTGCACCGTCAATTCCTATCGCATCGTGAAATTCCTTTGCTTGTGATAGGGCATCGTTTCCAGCCAGAGCGTCACCAACAAAGATTTTCAAATCTGGCTCAGCGACGCGTGCAATCTTCTTCATCTCTTCAAGGAGATTTTTATTACTCTGCATTCGTCCAGCAGAGTCGATTAACACAATGTCAATATGTCTTGCTTTAGCATGTGCAACTGCGTCAAAAGCTATTGCTGCCGCATCAGCACCATAATCCTGTTTTATAACACGGATATCCAATCTTTCTGCATGTTTCTCAAGTTGCTCTATACTACCCGCACGAAATGTGTCTCCAGCTGCAATCACTACTGTGAAACTGTTTTTCTTGAAAAGACTCGCAAGTTTGGCCAAGGTTGTTGTCTTTCCTGTTCCATTGACTCCAACAAACAAAATGGTTGTAGAATCTCCCTTCAGTTTCTTCTCTCGCGCAAATTCAATCGGATCTAATGGATACTCAGGAGTCAGAACTTCAAGAATTGATTCGTATATTGCATCTTTGAAGACTCGACTGAGGTTCTCGAGTCTTCCTGCTCTCGTACCAAGAACCTTGTTCTTTGTTAGTTCACATATATACTCAGCAACGTCAACCGCTACATCATTCTGGATCAATACCATTTGAAGTTCCCAGACCGCATCTGCGAGATTCTTCTCATTTAGCTCCCTAGTTGTAGCTTTTGTGATGGCCTTGTCAAGAGCTCCCCTGAGCTTCTCAAACACTAGGCTATTCCTCCTCAGCCTGAGATTGCGCAGCCTGAATCTGTGAAGCCAGCTGTTGAAATTGTGAATTGAGAACAGAAGCACGTGCAAGCAGCTTCTGATACTCTTGGGATAGAGTTTCGAACTGCTGTTCCAGATTAGTAACAGATTCAGCTACGGCTGCCTTTGCATCTTTGACAGTCTGTTCTATTCGAATTCCACTTCCAAGCCCGCGGGTCACCTTGTCTGGATTTACGATTTTTGCTTGAACAAAGATGCTGCCTCCTACATTCATTAGCATCTCTTCGCCATCTTTCCTATTCTCAATTTCTTCCAAGACCGAGAAGCCTGATCGATAATTAGTAAGGTACACTTGAAGTATCTCGATTCGCTGCTGCAGAAGATTGAGATTGGACTCTGTCAGTTGTTGCTCCGTGTATATCCTCTGGAGTAATTTCTGCTGATCTTCGGTCATGAGAAATCAGTCTCCAATCCCAGTACTTTCCTTAGATTCAAATCAGTGACTTCTTCAGGTTTGATCTCTTTAACCTCCGAAATCATAATCTCCTTACGTTTCACCCTGTGTCTACTACCGAGCTCGGAAAGAATCTTCTCCCTGATGTGAGCCTCTTTCTCACCAAGCAGCTCTCGACTAAATGTGAATGTTCTCTTCTTCTTCTTGTATTCTCCTGATGCACGCCAAATTCTCGAACTCATTCAAGTTACACCTCTTCTATACGAATCCCAAGACCTGACTTATGTGTGCAAGCTCGACACCTGTTGTGTCAGTCCCTGCAATCATACTATCAATATTTGCTAAAACTCCTAGACTAGTGTAAGGGCTCCCTCTGTTTACTGTACCGACCTCTACGTGTACTTTTAACAGCTGTGCTAGAAGTTCAATCTCACTACTTGTTGCCATTGGATGCACAATTGCTCCTTGATTTGTAGCTATCGCATTTGCACCTACTATCGGCAGCTTGGCCAAACTACCTGGAACAACCTCAACCCCTAATGTGTCTGAAATCTTTTTTCTTGATTTGAAATTGAAGTCTGGATGACACATCGCTCCGTTATCGTTAGCGATGATAATATTTCCAAGTGCAGTCATTTTGTCGTCTAACCAGTCCACTGTGACTTCTGTTGCACTCTTGAGCTGCGCAAGTTCCTCATCAGTAGTAGTGTAGGGCACAAGAATCCCATTTGATGTGGCCGCGGAAACAAGTCCAACAGCATCCAGAGTTGCCACAGTTGTCTGAACCAAGGGCAGATTGAAAGTTCTCTCAATAGTGTCCAGCCCTTTCTCGGACATGTTGGAGCTGACAAATACAAAACTGTCTGTGGCGATTCCATAAGCTCCAACATTTGAATCGCCCTCGAAGTCCGTTCGGGCGATCAATCTGGACTATCCCTCCGCAAGATAAACACGAACAAGATTGTCTGAGTTCTTGGTCGCTCGGATTCTCACCCTTCGAGGAGGTTTCTGAATACCTCTTGCCCAGATTCGTTCATTGACTTCAGGCTGAATAAGTAGTTCTTCAGGCTTCATGTGCCTTTGCACAAATTCTCGTAGAACTCTGACAGCTCTATTGGACCTACGAAGTCTACTTCCTGTCCAGTATGCCTTTCTTAGCGGCACGGTGTAAATCCTTTCATCAATAATCTCTTCTTCCTCTTCAGGCTCCTCTTCTTCAACAGGAGCTTCAACTTCCTCAGCGTCAGCTGGTGCTTCCTTTTCTTTAATCTCCTCGATCTCTTCGATCTCCTCGATTTCAGGTTCCTCATCAGAAACCTTGGCCTTCGCCTCTTTCTTCTTCTTTGACATCTATGCCCACCTGACTATGGCTTTAGCTTAGACTGACGCCAGTTTCGTTGCGAAGGTGTTCTTCTCAACCTACCGCCTGTTTTCATAATGACCCATGTAGGTACTGAGGAATTACTTCTCATTGCCTTCGCCATCCTCAGCTTCTTTGCTAGTGGTTTGTTCCGTGCCATCTTGATCACCTTTCGCAGCCATTCATCTGAATGATATTTTCCGTTCTCTTTCCTTTCCCTGAAGTTGTTGCAGGAGTCCTTTCAATTGTTCATCAGTCACTCGTGCTCTAAGCCTTCCTGAGCTCGCCAGTTGAATGAGCTGTATCTCTATTTGCTCAGCGAACTGAGGTTTGACCATTCGTATGTTGGTCAATCGGG
>JBHLOX010000101.1:7329-9559 GCA_048940045.1 Promethearchaeota archaeon | reverse complement strand
GGGGACTTTGTTCCTGGATCAGTAGGTTCCTCTGTTACTCTCTCACCTGGCGAGTCTCGCACTAATCTAGTTCTTCTGAACAGCTCTAGCTTCAGTCCTGAGGCTGGTTGGAAGGTGGAATTCAACAGGATTAACAATTATGCTCCAAGAGGCGAACAAACCTCCACAGCAGCAGGAATTCATCTCGATCTCTCTAATGTTGATGCTTCGTTGTCCTATGACACAAACTTCAACCTTCGTGACTATGGCAACGTAACGGTTTCACTAGATGTTAAGGCCCTGAGAGGTCCTATTGAAGTATCTCTCTCTCTTGATATTTACAGCTTTCTCTCAGTGACTCCATTTGCGTCCTACCATGATGGAAAATCTGTTCCACTCAATACTAGTCAAACAACGAGGATTACACTTGAGGTAGACACGAAAGAACTCTATGCTGCATGGAGTCCATTATGGCTGGCTCAATCCTACGTGAGGATTGATGTATACCCATACAGTTCCCACTGGACTGAACTGGGGGATGTCCAGCTGGATGCCTCTCTGCTTCTCGAAAACATGACTATTTCAGCTGTTTCAAGCGCATCTCTCAGTCCATTGAGTGTTGATACACAAGACACTCAAGGCTCCAGCGTATACGAAACCGGATTGATTCTAAACTGGATTGAGTGGCCAGCAGTCAACCTCACAAATGAAGAGTTTCCAAGTGAGTGGGGCATGTTTGTGCCTTGGAAATCGAATGATACAGTATATGTTCAAGCTGGAAACTATTCTGGAACTGCTGGGTTCTACAACTTCAACTATTCAAACTACACATTTGACACATCTTTTGAAATCCTTTCCAACACAATCCTCACGTTGGGTTTGAGGTTTGAAATGGTCCGAGTAAATCTATCAATATCACCTGCTCTTCCATACCTACGAATTTCCATGTGGTACCCGGACTATCCGCGTTCTGACTACTATGTTGAGGTCATTCCTCCCTTTCCTGACGCACTCTATATCCCTAAACGATCTGGCACACTGTACATCTCCTTTCATACACCACCGCGGGTGGAATCTAGAGAAATCGTCTATCGGATAAGTATGAACGTGACCGAACCGGTCAGCCTTTATGTTCATCTGCATATCCCAATGTTCCCCGTTTTTGGTATCATGTTGTCGACAGGCGAATTGCTTCTTGTTATTTTGGCTCTAGCATTGCTTACTGGTGCAGTAGCTAGCACTCATAAGCCTAATACTCAAAGACGTTGGACAGATCGCTTCAAAGACCCTCACTTTTGGCCTGCTTTTCTTGTTGGTGTCAGTGCTTTTGTTCCTTGGTTTGTTACATCTTGGGATATTGGCGAATCAGTTTTTGTCCAAAGGAGCCTGTATCTCCCCTTTGCAATGGGTCTTGACTCCACAACTAATTCACTCGCAGCTCTCGTGGTAAGCCCATCTATGCTTCTAGATATCCCGTTCAGAATAGCCTTCTTCTGGGTGCCTTTAAGATGGGCGTTTGGACATGTTGGAAGTCCGAAGAGATGGAATTTCGATTTCTTTTATGTCATTTGCATTAGCTTTCCACTCCTCAATGGGATCATGTTCTATCTTTACACACCGATGCCTCTGACAATTTCTCTAGGCTTCCTCCTTGTGGTAGCGGCTCCGATTCTCTGGGGTTTCGAGATATTGATATATCGTGGGCTCAAGAGAAGTAGGAAGTGAGGTCGTAAAGATGGGATCATTTCTCCGAAGGACAAAACATCTGCCTATTGTGTTTCAGCTAGGTGAAACTACATGGAAAGTATTCATTGTCCTACTGAGCTTACGACGTCCAATTGGCCCGAGAGAGCTCTCAAAACGGCTGAAACTAAGTAGTCCCAGTGTAGGCCTATACCATCTTGACAAGCTTGTAAAGCAAAACCTATCGTTAAAGACAGGAGATGGTGACTACATCGTCAATCCTGATGCTGATCTTGGTTTTCTTGAGAACTACCTTTTTTTCGAACATGGTGCTATTCCAAGAATGACCTTCTATGCATCTTTTGTCACTGGATTACTCATCATCTATTTACTGACTACACCCTTCGATTTTGGAACACATAATGTGTTTGCACTGGCCATAGGGATGTCTGCTTCAGCTTTCTTCTGGATGGAAGTATCTAGACATCACAAAGCCATGTCAGTGTGATTCCTCATATTACAAAATCTCCATTCTTTGACATGGTAGTTTCTTGAATTGTAGGTGATA
>JBHLOX010000101.1:0-7229 GCA_048940045.1 Promethearchaeota archaeon | reverse complement strand
CCTGTGATTGTGTATCCATCATTCTTGCAACTAACAGGATGGTCCTATGGGTTAGCTGGAATGTTTCTGATATGGTGCGTTATCGCTCTCAACGAATTCAGGGAGAGATGGAGTTAGGTCCCATTCCATCATCCTATCCTATGTTCATTCATTACTGGAAATTTGTCACCATGATGATGACAATGAAGGTGAGTAAAAGAATGAGTTTCGTAACGGGTAGGGCAGCACAAAGCCGCCCTCCCGTTTTCCTATACTAAACAACCTAGAAGTCGTAAGCCTTCAGGGTCTTTCTCTTGTTCTCCTTACAGCGCTTCGCTGCCTCTTTCAACATCTCGTCAATCTGGACGTTGATGGCGCCATAGGCGTCAGATCCGACCATCATCTTGTTGGCCTTAGCAAAGTCCTGTATGGCTTTCTTCACAAAATAGGTAAACTTTGGTTTTGCCATTTCGTTGTTTTCCCCTAAGAGGTATAACTTGGTCCGTGGAGTAAGAACAAACTGAGTCTGTTTCTCAAAACCTCCCCGGCTTCAAGTACAAGCTTGTGTGTCTGAGTTATTAATAAGCATATATCGTAGAAACCCGTTCTGGTCAAGCTAGAGGCCATCTGGTTGATTTGGCACAGAAGCTGATTCTTGATACCAAAAGCTGATTTCCACACCACTGTAGTACGATACATTTATATACAAACTGTAAAAATGTACAGTTGGCGAACAAATAATGAGTGACGAATTAGACGCTATCAAGAAAGAACTTGAAGAGGTTCGCAGACTAAAAGAAGAACTCCGGCGCGAAGTTGAAGATGTACGCCGAGAGAAAGCACGCAGAGCTGAGATTGGTAGACCAATGAAGCCGCCTAAACCGCCAAAGCCACCAAAACCACCAAAGGCTCCCCGGGCACCACGAGTGGCTCGGGTTGACCTCAATCTCGAAGACCTCACTGACTCGCTAGAAACGATGATGGATGGACTTGGTGACCAGATTGAGATGAGCCTCAAGAGTATTGAAGGTCTCAAAATACCAGGTATTCGAATCAGTAAGGGTCCACGAAGGTCTAAGAGAAGAACAGAACAACGCCGTGAGATAGAGTCGATAGATCCTGAGCGAGTTGCGAAAATTGTTGCACCACTCGGAAACGAGGAACGTCTGAAGATTCTTGACTATCTCAAGACAGGTGGCAAGAGCTTCAATGACATTGAGAACTTCACTGGCAAGACTGGAAGTTCACTGACCCATCACCTCAATCCATTGATTGAGGCTGGATATGTAGTCAAAGGCGAAGTCCGAGGAACCTACTATGTCACGATGGAAGGACGGCTAGCCTATCGACTTGCTCAGTGGTTGACTCACAGAGTTGAGAAGCAACGTGAACGGAAAACAAACAACGGCGAAGCTGAGGTTGACATTGAGTTCGATGACACTGACATAGAAACCTCTGACCTTGAGTCAGCTGAGGAGCACCTCGCAACTTTGGCTGAGCAACTGGAAGAAGCTGCTGATGAAGTTGAGGCACATCAGGATGAACTCGAGGACGCCCGAGAGGCACTTGAAGAGGAAGAAGAGGAAGAAGAAGATCTAGACGCGCTAGACTGGGATGACTAGGGAGGAAAAAGAAGATGAAGAGCATAACGCCTGATAGTACTGTGATGGTAACAACACAGGAAATTGACATAATCTCACACGAGAAAGCCTATGTTCGGATGAGCACAGGTTGTGTATGGACCTACCTGCTCGAGGACAACGAGCGAGTTGGAGTCGCATTCTCTGGTCCATCACGATTTGCTGTTGATGCAATCGCGGAAACAAAGATGGGTGCAATGGGAGAATCAGTGACAGGGACCCTTACCGGAGTGCAGCTGTTCATTGGTGCTACTTCACTGGAGAACATATCCAAACGTGCCGATGTTTCCGATTTGCAGAATCTAGAATACAGCAGTGCTGATGCTTTCACCATGGATGTTGAGTCCACTATCGAAGACATTGTGAATGGTAAAGACACTCAAACAAGGATTGACAACAAGAATGATGCCTGGATCTTCTTTGGCAAAGATAGTGAGAAGAAGAAGATCATTCTAGTCCTAAGTGAGGTCAAAGGATTGGTGTTCATCTACGACAAGATGGTCTATGTGGTCGGTGATGACAACTTTGTATCAGTGAGTAAATCCGGATTGGTGGTGTCTTGTTCTGATGGCAAACAGATCGTTGTAGGAAAGGATGGGATTCTCGGAACTGATAACTTTCTAGATATCGGTCCAATTGTCACAAAATCTGTGGCAGGAGCTCTGAAGGGTCTGAGAGGGCTCAAATCACTGAAGTCAATGAAGCACACCATGAGAGGGATTCCCTACGCCTGGGATAACGTTGACGACTTTGACTGGGTGGACTGATGGAGAATGGGTAAAAAGATCACCAACCTCCCAAAACTGGAAACCAAAGCAGTCCACTATATATGGTGTCTGTCAGCCGCCATCACACATCAAGGTGACATTAGTCTTGATGACTAATTCACATTTTTAGTAGAGCGCATGTTCCGGGCCCCTTTGTCTTTCGGGGGCCCACCCTATTTTTGTACTGGAGTTCTGATAGTTCTCGGTTTGATCTGTAGTTCATACAGTGAATGATACTTCCCCTTCTGCCGCATCAGACTAGAGTGTGTACCAACCTCTACTATCTTACCTTGTTCTATGACGATAATTCTGTCAGCGTTGACAATGGTCGAGAGACGATGTGCAATAACAATAGATGTGCGACCTTCAAGAAGTGCTTTCATTCCTTTCTGGATTGCATGCTCTGTGTAGATGTCAACTGAACTTGTGGCTTCATCCAGGACTAGAATCTTCGGGTTTGCCAACAGAGCTCTAGCAAAACTGACCAGTTGTCTCTCCCCCTCCGAGAGCCTGCTCCCTCTCTCTCCAACCTCAGTGTCAAAGCCATTCTTAAGATTATCAAATATTCTTCGGGCACCAATGGCCTCTGTGGCTGCAAGAATCTCCTCATCAGTAGCCTCGGGTCTTCCATATCTGATGTTCTCCTTCACAGTCCCCATAAAGAGGAATGCATCCTGGAGCACCAGACCAATTTTTGTATGAAGTGATCTCTGTGTGACTGATCGGATATCAATACCATCGATTTTGATGGAACCATCAATCACATCGTAGAATCTGTTCAGAAGACTAGCCACAGTGGTCTTTCCCGCACCAGTGTCCCCCACAAGTGCTATTGTTTCTCCAGGTTTGATCTCGAGTTTGAAGTCTTGGAGTACGACGGGACCATCGCCATATTTGAACTCATTAATGTTGAATTGAATGAGTCCTTCCACCTCTGGCATTGGCGCAGCATCAGGTCGATCAACAACAGCGGGTCTTGTGTCAATCACTGAGAAGACGCGTTCCCCACCGGCAAAGGCACTTTGGACCGATGTATAGAAGTTAGCGATGATAAGTATAGGCCTGAAGAAGCGGTCATTGAACTGGAGGAAGAGGACTATTGTTCCAAGCGTAATTGTTAGTGGGTCCTGAATGTATAGCAATCCACCGACAAGCAACACAATGGCTATTCCAAGCCCACTAATGAACCTGATTCCAGGGAAGAAGGTTGCCTGAGCTCTTCCCGCATCAACATTGGCTTGATAGTCTGCTCTGTTTAATTCGTCGAATATCTCTGCACTGATGCGCTCTCTTGCAAAGCTCTTCGTGACTTTCGCTCCTGAGATGCTCTCAGCGTAGTTTGCAGTGACGCTGGAGATAGTTTTCCTTGTTGATCTGTAGGCTTCCCGGAGCCTCTTTCTGAAGTATAGTGTTGTAATCAAAAGAACTGGGACCACTGATAGTGATGCCAATGCCAATCTCGAATCGACCGTGAAAATCACTATGCCAATTGCAAACACAATGAAGATCTGTGCAAAAGTACTGATGAGACCTCCACTCAGAAGCTCGCTCATACGGTCAACATCGTTTGTCAATCTCGAGATGATCCTCCCGCTTGATGAGTGGTCATGGAACTCCTCAGACATCCCAGCCACATGAATGTAGAGTTCCTGTCTGATGTCGTAGACTGCTCTCTGTCCCATCAACGCCATGAGGTACTCTTGGCCATATGTTGCAAGCCATGCGAAAAACTGCAGTGTGATATAGAATAATGCAGTGAATAGGATTGCCTGCAAATTTCCACTCGGAAAGTCAATATCGATAGCATGCATCAACACAAAGGGAGTCCACACACTTATCGTGATGCTGAACACAGTCAGAATTACAACTGCAACGAATAGTTTGTGGTAAGCAAGGAGATACTGAACCATGCGCCAGAGAAGGGTCCGGTCCTTGTACTCATATGTCCTAGCATCCGGATCATCAGCCCTATCCAGGCTCATGGATTGTCACCTCCATGGACTCTGACTTCTGTAGGTGCTCCCTCCTCAATTGACGCCGCCATCTCCATCTCAACAAGGGTTTGATGAATGCCTGAGTAGAGCCCATCTGCTTTGATTAAATCCTCGTGAGAGCCCATCTCAACTATCTGTCCTTTTTCCATCATCACAATCAGGTCTGCATTTCTGACTGTGCTTAGACGATGCGTGATGATGAATGTGGTCCGATTCTTCATCAAATTCTCTAGTGCCTTCTGAATGAGCATCTCTGTTCTAGCATCAACAGAGCTTGTGGAATCATCCAAAACCAAAATACGTGGGTCCGCTAATAGAGCCCGAGCAATGGCAATTCGTTGTTTTTGCCCTCCACTTAGTGTGACTCCTCGTTCTCCTATCTCAGCTTCATAGTCTTCTTCCAGAGTCATGATGAAATCATGAATCATCGCTGCCTTAGCAGCCTCTTGAACCTCTTCAAGAGTTGCATCAGGTCTACCAAAGGAGATGTTCTCTCGAATGGTGGTTGAGAACAAGAATGGATCTTGATGAACCATTCCAACTCCTTTTCGAAGATCATTGATGGTATAGTGTCGAACATCTACTCCATCAACAAATACTGAGCCTGGGAGTTCCACCTTTATTTTCTCACCATCTATCTCTACGTGCTCCTCCTTAACCCTGAACTCATTATCACCAATCTTCACTTTCCCATTACTACTGACGCTATATGGCATTCCTTGATAGGTCACTATTCCACTTGTGTCAACATCATAGAATCTGGGTATCAGATTTACTAGACTTGTCTTCCCTGAACCTGTTCCACCAAGTAGTGCTACAACCTGACCTGGTTTCACACTCAAAGAAATATCATGTAAAATGAAGTTCTCTCCCCCATAACTGAAGTAGACACTATCAAAATCGACTGCGCCTTTGAACTGAGTCACTTCAACAGGAACCTCGGGGTTTTTGACTGCTTCAACTGCATCAAGAATGTAGAAAGTCCGTTCTCCAGCAGCAGAGGCTCTTTGATACATGCCAACGCCCCAACTGAGAAACCTTGCTGGAAGCATCAGCATGCCTACAAGCGATACGAATCCCACAAACTCTCCCAAGGTCAGAGGAGCAGGGACTCTGTTGATCAAATCCCCTCCAATGTAAATCAGGAATCCAATGAACGCACCAAAGAGTGCAGGTAACATAGGATGATACAGAGAGAGGAGTCTACTTGCTTCAACTCTGAGTTCAAGGAATCCCATATTCTCTTGATTTACTCTCTGTGCTTCCCTTTCTTCCTGAGCATACGATTTGACTACTTTGTGCCCATACACATTCTCGGCAAGAACTGAACTGAGAACTCCATACTGCTCTCTTGCTGCATAGAATACTGGTCTCACTCTCTTGGCAAAGACATAGATGAACGTGACAATTATTGGAATGAGTAGGAACATGTAGTTTGTTAGCTCTGGACTGACTGTAAACATTACAATGAATGTACCTACAAGCATCGCAGAGCCTATGAACATGACTCTTATTCCCCAGAAGAGAAACTCTCTCATCGTTGTGACATCAGTTGTTGCACGAGCAAGCAGTTGACCTGTTTCGTTCTCGTCATAGAATGCAAGGTCTTTCTCCATAAAGCTCTCATAGATTTCCTTTCTAAGGTCATAGATGACTCTCTGGGAGGAGATAGCAGCGCCGTATCTCCCGATTATGTCAAAGAGGGCATATAGTCCTCCAAGTGAAACATAGAGAAGCACGTTGGGTAAAAGCTGGTCTAGATTGTCCGCAAGAATCACATTGTCAATAATGTGTATCAAGACCAGTGGAGCAATGAGATTGAATACGGTCCCTATACCAGCTGAGGCAAGGAATCCAAACAGGAGGCCTCTGTGTCTAAGTGAATATCCAATCAGTCTACTGATATGGCCCATTCATTCAGCTCCGTCTTTGTCGGAATTGCTCCAGATGATAAGACTTGTGCAGTATGCAGACGAAATCTCTACTACTTACCACATCTCTCTGCTAATCTACCCCCTAGAACGCGACACTGGTCAAGTATTGAATCACTTGGATAATCTTTTGCCTTGATTGGATTCTCCTCAACAAGACTTGCTCCAGCCTCTGATAGCTTATTTGCTATCTCATCAGGGGCCTCTCCACTCCAACCATAGGAACCAAAAGCTCCTGCTGCGAGTCCATTGAGTGGTGGTAACTCTGAGAGTATTCTCTTTATCATGGGAAGTGTCTTCTTCATTCGGGTTGAACTCCCAAGAGCCACACCACAGATATCATCAAACCCAGGGAACTCCTTTGCTTCAACCACCACACACTGAGCTCCAGCGGAAATTGCGCCTTCGCAGATGGCTTCGGCCATTGCTTTCGTCCTACCTCTAGTGCTTTCGTATACTACTGCGACTTTCATCGTGACTCTTGCGAAAAAAAGTGCTGGGTAACAAAAGAGTATCGAAATAGGATTTTTGGTCGCTGAAGGGACCACTATTTAAGACCAAACTCACCTACAGAAAACCAAGAATGAGCCAAGAAGAAATCACAGTCAAGACGCGGCTTAAGGCGAAGAAGGTGTGCGATGTTCTTATTCGCTACTATGGTAAGGCAGTGAGTTCTAGGAAGCTCCCACCACTTGATGAGCTTGTGATGACAATCTTAAGTCAGCACACAAACGACGCAAACATGTTTCGGGCGTATGAGGCGCTCAAGGAAAGGTTCCCAACTTGGGAAGAGGTGCTCGATGCGCCTCAGGAAGAGGTGGCTATGTTCATTCGTTCTTCAGGGATGTACAATCTGAAGGCAAAAAGGATCCAGACAGCACTTCGAGAGATAAAAGAACGGGTTGGTCGACTTGACCT
>JBHLOX010000100.1:0-9574 GCA_048940045.1 Promethearchaeota archaeon | reverse complement strand
AAAACACTCGAGCCCAAGGCTGATTATCTGGCAGATGTCATTGGCGGACGACCTGTATTCTCACACCCCTCCCGCATAGGCGGCTTTAGACTGAGATATGGCCGGTCTAGGAATACGGGTCTTGCTGGAGTTGGTGTCCACCCAGCAACCATGTACATTGTAGAGGAGTTTTTGGCGCCTGGTACTCACATCCGTACTGAGCGACCTGGAAAGGGTTCCATAGTTACCCCCGTTGACTCGATTGAAGGACCCGTTGTTCTATTGAAGGATGGTTCTGTTGTACGTGTGAATGGTACAGATGAAGCTAGAATGTTAGAAGGTAAGATTGAACAGATTCTATACCTGGGCGATGTTCTGGTTGCTCTTGGTGAGTTCCTTGAGAATAATCATCCACTTGTTCCCTCAGGATATTGCGAAGAATGGTGGTCACATGATCTTGATAATGCGGTTTCCAAAATCTCCCTATCTGAACTGAATGAGCGTCTCGCAAAAACCGACATGACCGCAGAAGATGTCAACCAATGGGTAGACACGCCACTCACACAGACTCCAAGTGCGTCACAAGCAGTGCATCTATCAAAGAAGCTTAAGATTCCACTTCATCCATTCTACCTCTATCGTTGGATGTCACTCACTCCTGAAGAGGTTCTCAGATTGAGAGAGTGGCTCCTTACAAAACATACCCTCAAAGAATCTACAATGACTCTTCCTTTCAAATCAGAATACAAGAGATTACTTGAGAAAGCAGCCATTCCCCATACCTTAGCATCAAACAAGAAAAAAATCCACCTTAGCGATGATTCTGTGTCCATCCTTGCACAACTCGGCAGTAAGAAAGCGAATCCAAAAGGCAAGACCTCACTAGATTTGATGAGCTCTGTGGCCTCTGTGAAACTGATGGACAAGGTTGGTTTCTCTATTGGAGCAAGGATGGGTAGACCAGAGAAAGCTGAAGAACGCAGGATGAAACCTCCAGTTCAGGTCCTCTTTCCTGTTGGCCGTACAAAGGGGACTGAACGTCGAATAGAGGAAGTAGCAAAGAGTGTAGAGCATGTTTCTACTCTTGATGTCTTCGAGGACGACTCGATGGGGCTTGAAATTCCTGAATCTACTGGTATTGAGCTCGAGATGGTATCTCGTGTATGTCCAAGCTGTTCATCTGAAACCTTTGAATCGAGATGTCCAAAATGTGGAGTACATACCGAGGTACAACCATGGTGTTCTCACGAGGACTGTGGACGACCAGTAGATCCCAATACAGGAATGTGTCAGTTTAGTCACAATGTGAACCTTATACGAGTGACGAGAAAAATACCAGTGGATATTATGGGTCTGATTAATCGTGTAAAGTCTGAAGTCAGCGAGTTTGAGGCGCATGGTGTTCGCGGTGTTCTCGGTCTCACCAGTGACTACAAGATACCCGAATACCTTGGAAAAGGTATTCTACGAGCCAAACATGATGTATACTGCTATCGTGATGGAACTGCGCGGTTTGATGCCACTGACGCTCCACTGACACACTTCACACCAAAGGAGATAGGGACTCCTGTAAGTCGTCTACATGAGTTGGGATACATCACAGATCAAGATGGAGAACCCCTAATTTCTGATGAACAGATAGTAGAACTCAAGGTTCAGGACATCATTGTACCAGAGAACTGCGCTATGTATTTGGTGAGAGTTGGTAGATTCATTGATGACTGCCTAGAGAAAATATATGGCCTAGATCGGTACTACGGATTTGATGCTCAAGAAGATGTCATTGGCCAACTCGTCATTGGTCTTGCGCCTCACACATCGGCTGGAATAATTGGTCGTATTATCGGGTTCACCAATGCGAGTGTTTGCTATGCTCACCCATATTGGCATGCCGCAAAGAGGAGGAACTGCGATGGTGATGAGGATGCTCTCATTCTTGTCCTTGATGCACTTCTAAACTTCTCCAAGGACTACCTTCCAGCTGGAAGAGGTGGTCTCATGGACGCACCTCTGGTCTTATCAGTCATCCTTAACCCAATTGAGGTGGATGACGAGAGTCACAACATGGAAGTTTGTAGACGATACCCTGCAGAGTTTTACAACATGGTTGCCGATGCAAGAGATCCAAAGGATGTGGAAAACCTAGTTGACATAATCGCATCACGTCTCAACTCAGCTGCTCAATACGAAGGATTTGGATTCACGCATAGTACATCCTCATTCGATATCGGTCCCCAAAACACCAGATACAAGTTATTGGCCAGCATGGATGAGAAATTGAGTGCACAATTGAAACTAGCCACTCTCATTTCAGCTGTCGATGCAAAAGATGTTGCCGAACGGGTTCTCTCACATCACTTTTTCCGAGATATCAGAGGAAATCTGAGAGCTTATTCTACACAGAAAATCCAGTGCCAGAAGTGTCGTAGAATCTATAGACGAATTCCCCTATCTGGTAATTGTACCTGTGGGAATAAACTCTCATTAACAGTCAGGCAGAAGAACATCTCCAAATATCTGGAAGTGACAAGAAAAATCATCGAAGAACACGGATTGGATCAGTATTTACAAGAACGCCTGAAGCTCATAACAGCATCTCTTGACTCATTATTTGTTTCAGAACAGACATCGCTGACTGATTACTTTGAATCCTAGTCCTCGCTTTGGGATTTCAGAGCCAGAGGTAACAAGTCTCTGTCTTCAACCATGCCAATAAGGCTTCCAGTAACTGATAATACAGGGGCTTGGTCAATATCTTCCTTTCGAAGTGTCCTGATGCATTCCGCTACAGTTGTAATCTCACTGAAGCTTATGACGTTCTTAGTCATCACTTCCTCCACTGCTGCGCCTGGTAGCCGAAGGAGTTTCTTCGTCACGACAAGGAAGTCTTTCGAAGTCCATCCCCAGTCCACTGTACTATCTGTACCACTGAATGTCTGTGATATGTTATCTTCAACAGTCACCTCAGAAAGGCGGATATAATCACTCACAGTAATCATGCCAGTCACACTCCCCCCCTCGCCAAGTATAACAAGACCGTTCTTTCCTGCCATCTCCATTATCATGTATGAGAGTGGAAGGGGAGTCTTCTCCCAGATTGCATGAACCTTGCGTGTGACAAAATCTGCGAGTTCCATCTTCCCATACTTCTTGTCATTTTCAAGGGTGGCTCCAAGGATGTCCGGAACTGAAACTAACCCAACAAGCTCATCTTTCTCAACAACTGGAAGTCTTCTAAATTTCTTCTCAATCATCAGCTTGAGAGCTGTCTTAATCTCCGTCCTAGGCGTAACTGTTTCTGGATCCCTGACCATAAGCATTGCCAATTGATTTTCATCAGCTTTCCGAAGAAGATCGGTCCTGGTGACAATCCCTACTAGAGACTTGGTCCCCTTCTTCACAACAGGAACACCATTGATTTGTTCCTCAGCCATCAACTGAAGCACATCTTCTCTGGTTCCTGGTACTGAAACGTACACCACGTCCGATTGCATGCAATCCTTGACCATCATTGTTAGGACTACTCCGGTTTATAGAAACTTGACCACTCACCAAATCACATGGACAATCAAGCCATCCAGTGGAGTTGATGTAGATGCTTAGTGTCTTTTTAGTCACCTTTTATGGTTTTCCTTGAATCCAAACTACCACGGATTCTTCTTGAAACCCAATAGATAACCTACCACATTACTAAGCCAGTGTATTCCTAATGTAGTCAGTATCAAGAGTATCACGAAGATTGGACCTGGGCTCATGAGTGGAAATGCAAAAATCAATCCCATTATTATGAATCCGATCTGATCAAGGAATGGAGAAGGATCGCCGCTCTTCACATTGACTCGTCGTTTGATGAAAGAACCAACCACATCTCCGGTCAGAGCTCCTAGCGATAAAAGGAACGTTACCGGGATACTAATACTGAGCACATAATCCATCTCTGCAGAAATGATCACAAATTGTGCTAGTATTGGTCTTAGGTATGGTGCTGCCAGAGATTGCCCTACGCCCGTAAGTGTTCCAAAAAACACTCCCACAATAAACCCCCTAATAGTCTTACCATCGCCCAATATACGATGTCCATCGCGAAAAAGCCTACCCCCATCAATTGGCTTACCACCACCACCTAATACGGGAGTGGCATTAGCAATCCATGCTGACAATCCAAGCCAGACTGCTAGCTCGAAGATGGCAAGTTCCTCGTACATTGAGTAATACTCCAAGACTGCGGTCTAGTTCTCCAATTTCACTCTTTCTCATTTGGTCTATTTGACGAGAACCCCTCCTCAACAAGATACAATCGTCCATCAGAGAACTCCCCTCCAGGTTCGACCCTTCTGATAATTCTCTCGCCGGTTCCTTTTGCTACACGCATTTTTACTGTATAGTCTGCCCAGTAATCTAAGATATTCTTTGCAACTGGTTCGAAGTCATCAACCCCCTTGAGGCTTGAACGAACTTGGTTCAAAACCAAGACTATAACTCCATGATTTCGAGCGAGTCCTTTCAAAACCCCTGATTGCCTATTCAGCTCCCGATGTTTTGCATAGTTTGTCTTCTTGTCCTCCAGTTCTAACCGATAGTACCTGGTCAGAGTATCAATAACAACAAGCTTGGTGTCTTCACGCAAGAGAAGCTCCAAGTCATCAATCAATACCCCCTGCTCGTTGAAACCCCTAGGAGAAAGAATCTTCACAACACTCTCTATATCACTAAATGGTAGAGAGATAATCTGTTCAAGTCGTTTAACAGGTGATGTGTTTTCAGAGTTCACGTAGATCGTTCCAAAACCAAGTCTGTGAGCATTTGCCACGAACTGTAATGCCAGCGTTGTCTTCCCAGCAGCCGCCTCTCCATAAACATGTGTGAATAAACCCTCGTGGAGACCACCATTAAGGACGCGGTCAAGCAACGATACCCCAGACGGAAGAATCAAATTCAATCCCACTGCCATCTTGTCGTCACTTTTGAGTGATAAGCATATCTAGAAGGACCGATATCATGCATAGGTGGCAGGTTGCAATTGCCACAGAGAATCCCAAGGTACTCTACCTTGTCATCGAGCTCTTGAAAAAACTCGATCTCAAGTTTGTAGTCTGTCCTCCAAGCGATTCTCGATGTGAGGACGTTAAAATCGTCATAACAACTGCAGAGGACTCCAACAATTATGACACTATAGTCAATGTTGATGAAGAAATGGATCCAGATTTCACATCAATTGAGATCCTGTCCAAACTAAATGATGTCCATAATCCCTCTATTGCAGTGATTGGTGTCGACCCTGGAATGAGGTTTGGAGTTGTTCTAGTCATTGATGGAGTTGTAACCTTCAAGAACTCACTCACAACTCCTGGAGCTGCTGCACGTTTGACTTCACGCTTGGAGTCTTACGTGACACGGCTCTTTCCAGAATGCAAAACAATTGTACGTGCAGGAACTGGTTCAAAACTATATTCAACTTTGTACCTTAGAAACATGAATCAAGAGTTTCCTATTCTAGATATTGAACTTGTGAACGAACATCATACAACACTATCAGGCGGAGTCACATCCGACCAATCATCAGCTATAATCATTGCTGGAAGAATAGGTAGACCCCAGGTAGAGAAGGATAGAGTCCTTGAACTAAAAGAGGGGTATGTACGGTCTCTGAAATCATTTGTACGACGACATACTCGCGGGAAAAGGGAAATTTCCTCAGAAGAAGCCCGTTCCATTCTTTCCGGAAACTTGTCCCTGGACCGTATCCTGAACGATGACTTCTAGACAACGAAGAAACTCTCAACTTGATGTGAAGTCACTTCTGGATTGTCTGGAATTACTTGGGTGACATCTGCCAGCCAAGATGGAATGAATCTACTAAGGTATGGCGTACTAAACCGCTGGTCAAGTAGCACAATAACACCTTTGTCATCTAGTCTTCTCACGGGTCTGCCAGCAGCCTGAATGGCACGTGTCATTGCTGGAAGAACATAGGCATAATCTCTACCTTTCTGATTGAATCTTGAATCGTAATAGCTGATTAATGCCTCCATTCTTGGAGTAGGTTTGGCATATGGAACCCCGACAACAACCACACTTTCCATTGTTGCACCTGGGAAATCTCCTCCCTCAGAATTGCGGCCGCCTTGCACGCCAAGAAGTACAGCACCACCTCGATCACCTTGTTTTCTAAAGTCATCAATCAACCTATCATTCTCAACTCCTTTCATTCCAGGCTTTTCCACGAAGAGTTTGCGTCGGAGTCGTTTCTCAAGGCCCGCATCAATCAATGATCTTCCAACCGAATAACTAGAGGTGAAAATGCCTGTGTTACTTGGTGTGGCGTCTACGACTGCAACACAATGTTCCACTATACGTTTGAAGGTTGATTCGCTTCGGTTCTGAAAGGATGTGTCCAAACCACTAACAACTAGACCAAGTCGATTTCTTCTAGCAAATGGATTCTGAAATGTCGCTTTGATTGCATCAGATCCAAATCCTAACATCTCAGCATATGCATCTAGCGGAGACATTGTACCAGAAATTGCGACTGAGCTATGCACCATATTCAAGACGTTTTCTGTTACTGATGTTGGGTCTAGCGCAACAAGGTCCAATGAAACTCTCCTACTCTCACCATACCCCCTACTAGAGGCAAGCAAGAATGCGTAGTCTTTTCTTCCTGCACATCGTAGCCATCTAATCAGGAACTCACTCACCCTATGGATTGAAGAACGCGGGAATTTGCCTGCTTTCAAAAGACCCCGTCTTATTTTTTCACCCAAGTCTTTCATATGAGAGAGTATCTGTGGTTGATGCGCTAACTGAGCAATCACAATCGTAGACTCGACTATTTTTCTTGGGTCCACTGACTTCTCTTCAACCTGTTTCATGTCTGATGAGAGCTCCAAGACTGTTTTTGCAAGCGCACGTGTGAAATCTCTAGATGGTTCATCATTGTAGGTTGTTGCCTCTCGCAGAGCCTGTCTTATGGCTCCAATTGATAATGAATCACTAGCAGAGTCCAATGCAGTTGCTGGAACATTGTGAGCCTCATCCTGCACAAGTATCATCTTTGAGGGAGGAGTTTCAAGATCAGGAACAAACACTTCGAGAATCCAAGGATCAAAAACGTACAGATATGAAAGAGCAACAACATCGACAACCTTTGCCAGACGCTTTGCAAGCTCATAAGGGCAAAGTGATCTGCTGGCAGCAATCTTTGCAAGCTCTGGAGCTGAAAGCACGCTCTTTGGCATATCTTCCAGAAGTTCTTCAGGATTTCCCGCACGACGCAGGTTTTCGTAGTATGTACATCTTCCAGCTGCTTTCAATTGTCCACAAACTTCAGAAATGGGAGCAACATAATCAGCGTTCTCTAGCACGAAAGAATTCAAACACATGTGTCGTCGTCCACGGAACGAAACACCCGAAACATCCTTGTGTTTTGAGATTTCTTCCAGTTCCTCTATAACACGGTCAAGTTGCCTGTGAGTGCGTGCACAGTAGAGGACTTTCCCTTTCTTCATTTTAATCCACGGCAAAACACCACTCAATGTGACACAAGTTTTTCCAAAACCATTCGGCGCTTCTGAACAAATATGAACGCCTGCTTTGACAGACTCCTGAATCTTAGCCATCATTTCCTCTTGGCCATCGCGCGCTTCAGGATACGGAAAAAAGTCCGTATAGCTTGAGGGGCCTTCTGTCATTGGACCTCTATTCATTTGCCCGTCAAAGCCTTGATAATCCTGTTGCTTCTAAAGTCCACTTGCGTTAGTGATTTATCCCACCCTAGCTCTTAGATGATTGATTAGATATGGAGTTCGATGACATTTCCGAGTTTTCATCAGAAACCTCTGTAGGAACCGTAAAGACACGCATTATGAACATGTCAAATGGTCTTCTAGTTCTGATTTCAGACTCGAACCAGTTCAGACTTGGTCTATCAGCCATGGCAATTCCTGCAGGACAAGGTCGGACTGGACCCACATCAGTTGGTTTCTTTACAAAAGAGATTGATAGTACACTGGTGCGAACGCTCGCTGAGAAACTAGCGACATGGACTAATCAGACGTGCATGCTTATTGTTGCGATGAGTTCGTTGACTCGAGAACTTATGCTTGAAATCATGTCGTTGTTGAGGGACCATCTCCTGACCTGATTTGATCAGCCACCTCATACACCCATCGTCCAGTTTCATCAATTTGACATAGACTTTCTATGTACTCCTCCCAGCTGACTCCAGTTGCTTTCTTCCAAGCGTCATATGAAGCACGAAGATTGTCTAACGCATCCTGATGATAACGACAATACCCATTCCCATTCCGAGAATCTCTACCACAGATTGAACAAAATGTTATTTCTCAGCCACCTCCTGCTGCTTCTCAGTTTGCTTCGTACGCCTCTCATCAAGAGCCTTGAGTTCATCCTGTCTACCCGGGCAGTCAGCCCAATTGATGCATGTTTCCCATTTTCTACGTCCTGATGTAACCTGAAACATCTGATATCCACAATATGGACACATTTCATCTAGGGGGGAGAGGTCGCCTTTCTGGGGGAGTGGAAACGTCTGATCACACTTCTGCTCGCTATAGTTTGAGCAACCCACAAACCGTTTTCCTGTCTTAGAGGACCGGACCACTCTGAGTGTACCATCACCACACTTAGGACATTTGCCAAACTCCTCCTTAGATTTCCAGTATCTCTGAAGACCCGTGACAAGGTCATTCCCAATATTTTCCTCCTGCGACTTGAAATTCTCTAGGAGTTTGAGGAGTTCCCCTTTTGCCCTTGACAAGACCTCTTCTCGGTTCCTGGTTTCCTGTTGGATATCATCCATCTCCTTCTCCAAGTATCGTGTCAGCTCTGGAGAGAGAATATTTGGCATGTATTTCTCTAGGGTTTCAAAGAGGGCATATCCCAGTGTGGATAGCTCAAACCGGTCATTGAGTGTGTATCCACGCGACTTGATGGAGTCCACAATCTTTGATCTTGTTGCCTTTGTACCTAGGTTCTCACGCTCTAAGAGCTTCAATAGACTCGCTGGATTGAACCGTGCTGGTGGTTGAGTGTGTTTTTGTACATCACTGACTGGACTCAATAATAATTGAGTTCCTTCAGATATATTTGGAAGCTCTCGTTCGTCTGTCTTCGTATATGACCCATAGAACTTCATCCATCCTTGTTTCAGTATCCTAAGTCCTCTCAAGTATAGAACATGAGCCTCATGCTTGATATCTGCACGAAGATGCTCTTTCACTGCAGGCTCGCCAAAGAGCGCCAGAAACCGTTTCACTATGAGGTCATACAGCTTTCTCTCACTGGGTGTAAGCCGCTTAGTCGGTTTTGATCCGGTCGGATGGATTGCAGGATGAGCAGGGTCTGTTCTCTTTCCTTGAACAGGTGTAAGATTCCCTGTTTGTACTACTTGTTTCACCATCGCTGCATAGTTCTTCATTTTGCCTAGCCCATTGAGGATCTCTTTAAGGTCCAAGGTCGCGGGTAGTTTCTCGCTACTTGTTCTGGGATATGATATGACTGCATCAAGATAGAGTGATTGTGCAATTGCGAGTGTTCTACTTGGTTTGAACCCGAAGTGTCGATATGCTTCAGA
>JBHLOX010000099.1:0-9732 GCA_048940045.1 Promethearchaeota archaeon | reverse complement strand
GGGATGTACAATCTGAAGGCAAAAAGGATCCAGACAGCACTTCGAGAGATAAAAGAACGGGTTGGTCGACTTGACCTTTCTCTTCTTGAAACAATGGAGTTGGCCAAAGCAAAGAAGTGGTTGGCATCACTATATGGAGTTGGTCCGAAAACTGCAGCGATAATCCTTCTCTTTTCATTTGAACGTCCCGTGTTGCCAGTTGATACTCATGTCTGGAGGGTTTCCAAGCGGCTCGGACTGATTGATGAGAAGGTCTCTCGTGAGAAAGCTCATGTCCTTCTAGAGGAGATTATGCCAAGCAGCTGCATTCCCTCACTGAACAAGAATATGGTTCGTCATGGGAGAGAAGTCTGTCGAGCTCAGAATCCAAAGTGTGATGAGTGTTTTCTTAGTCATCTGTGTACTTACTACAACGGGCTCAAATGATATCTGAAGCACTTAGCTAAGCATTTCAGATGTCGTCACTATCAATACCTTCAAATGCGTCTATTTTTCATCGATAATTGTCTATACAAATTCCGCGGAGCTTCAACCCTTTGGACTTCTTCCTACTAACCGTTGGTGCGGCATTAGTGCTAGCATACATTGGTGCATTCATACTCAAGAGGTTAGGTATCCCTCAGACACTTGGGTTCATGCTTGCAGGCGTTGTACTAGGTCTAACAGCTATCTTGACTGAACAGGCTATCCATGACTTGCAATTCTTTGTTTCACTCGCACTTGGTCTTATTGGTTACAATATTGGTCATGAATTAAGTAATCCCAATCTCACAAGAGGAAGAGTACGAAGACTCCTTATTATTGTGATAATCGAAGCCACAGCCGCATTTCTAATTGTCACATTTCTCACATTTTCACTTCTATCATGGGTTGAATTTCCTCAAGCACTTCCTGCAGCGATACTCTTTGGAGCTGTTGCAAGCGCAACTGCACCTGCTGCTACGGCTGATGTTGTCTGGGAATGTGAGTGTGAAGGACCTGTGACGTCGTCTCTCATGTTTGTTCTCGCTGCTGATGACATAGCAGCAGTCATCCTAACAAACTCCGCTATTGCCTTTGCATTATGGGTCTATATTCCTGATTCATTAGATTTCACAGCTGTCTTATTTCAGCCTGTAGTAGGCATATTCGGTTCTGTGATTCTTGGAATCATATTTGGCATAATCTTTCTCTATCCGGTCAACACCGAGAAGGACAGAGGAAAACTACTCGAGCTTGAGATTGGAATGGTCATTTTACTCATTGGTATTATTGAAACAATCAACTGGTATATCGATGCTCAAGGATTCCTAATTCACATCAGTGACATCTTTGCCGCCATGGTCTTTGGATACCTAGTACGATCACGAATCAGTCATGACAAAGAGCAGGTTCCTGAACTTCTTGAACGAGTTATGGCTCCCGTTGTGATGATTTTCTTTGTTATGGTAGGGGGCAGGATGGCACAGCTTCTCACAACTTCTGAAACCATTTTTCTGATTGCCATGACTGCAACCCTGTACCTTGTTGGTAGAACAGTTGCAAAATACTTTGGCGCTTCAATAGGAGGGCGGCTTGTCAAAGAGGTTCCTGCAATTCAGAAATACTTGGGAGGGTGCCTTCTATGCCAGGCTGGTGTTGCTTTGGGTCTGTCCTTCATTATTGAGGAAACCTTTGTTATGTTAGGCGGCGAAGCACAAGCAATGGGTGTATTGATTCTTGGTGTTGTTGCTGTGTCAACAATGATTCTTGAAATGGTAGGACCAATGTCAGTCAAAATGAGCCTGAGAGCTGCTGGTGAATTACCAATGGGCCATACTGCATTTGAACCTCATGAAGTCACATTACTTGATATTGCTGACAATGAAGCACATAACCAGTGTAATAATGATGATCTTGATGCTGATGATGCTGACGATGAAATCGAGGCATAGTTTCAACTGCTAGACATGCATGTCTCGACGGATTCAATCCTCTGATGTACGATTTACATCGTGTGCCTCGTGATTGAATCAGAAGTCTTCATCGACTAAATCCTCTGCCTCATCAGGAAACGGGTCCTCGTTTTGATCCATCAGTGGGGCAAATGCTCCTTGAAGGTCTTCCAACACTGCATCCTTCTGAGGACGATTTGACATGACCGGTGCAATACGACCATACCATCCACAGTCAATACAATAGAATGCAGGTTGAAAGGACCCAGGAAAGGTTCCAAGGTCATAGGCTGAGGTCAGATCAATAAGTCGAGGGCTCTTACATATTGGACAGATTGGTATGTCTACATCAAAGCCCTTCCTTTTCCACTCATCCAAGGCTTGACGCACAGCCTTCAGTCTCCTGAGTTCCTCCAGCTCTTTTCTTGTAAGTTGTCCTGTGGCTGGTCTTGACACAAGTGGCACCACATGGACAGTTTAAGGTGTCAATTTACCTTTTGTGATAGACGACTGTTTGTACCAACAATCAACATCAGACGAATTCATAAGTTCTAAGACAAACAACAACTGCAGGTGTTGTGATGTCCCGCGCCGGAGATTGGAGAAAGAGGATTGACATCATCCTTGTCATCATCTCTGTGGTGATACTGTTCACTGCACTCTGGACTTGGATATCCGCAATGCCTGTGGCAAGAGAGATAGTATTCCTTGCAGCCACAATAGCCCTTGTCATTTCACTTGTTTTGGTTCTAAATGTGGCTGTACTCGTTGTGATTCGTCTTCAAAGAAGAGTTTCCCACTTGGAGAAGACTATGATGATCTCGGACGCCAAAGACGCGCCATCTGACAAGATCTTAGTCGTCACCCTCACCAACACTGAACGTCGTATCATAAACCGTCTAGAGGAGAACGGGGGGCAGATGACTCAGGATGAGTTACGAAGAGTCACCGGTCTTAGCAAGTCCACTCTAAGCGTCACGCTTTCAACCCTAGAACGAAAGTCATTGATTAGTCGAACAGAGAGTGGACGCACAAAAATAGTCAATCTCGAACATAATGTTACCCGATAATCTATCATCCCTTTTCGAACCATCATGGACCATTATAGGCCTCTAAATAAGTAAATGGGCCGTCATAACTCCTCTAGAAGTACAATATTGAACCGTTCACAGAAAACTGCTATTATACTATGTACCACCTACGTCTGACAGGGAAAAGCGACTCGAGATGAAAAGACACGATGAAATCTATGTTAAAACAAATCACATCTCTTGTTCTGCTCTCAAGTATCATAGTGCTGGGAGTGGGGACAAATGCCGTAATCGCTCAGGACGGGACATTTAGTTCTGCGCAGATTGTCAGTCCATTCACCGAGATGCAACCTGGTGTTTATGTTGCATGGGAATGGTGGAATGAGACTGGAAGTGATAACTATGGGGCCATGGAACCAGGATACTACTCAAATGTGACCGATGATTTCTACTACTCTGAATTTAATGTGGAAGACATCTTTGAGAATAGTTACACCATCACCGAAAAGAGCCGATCAAACTACACCTCAGACTGGGCCTTCTCCAATCTACTTGTTGTGATCCTTCTTGACCCTGATGCCTCATATATGGCATGGATGTCACGGCAACCAGATATCGGGGACAATCTTTGGGGGATATATTGGTTGCCTCAGGAAGATGCACTGACTGGAGATGAGGTGTTCATCTATTCCTCGTTCTACTACTCTGAATACAACTCAAGCAGCTACTACTATGCCGAGTATACTTGGAAGGATCAACTTGGTTTCCCAGTTGACCCCAATGCTGTGATTCCAAATCTAAAACCCGAGTACGAATGGGCCTCTTGGATGAATGAAACCTATGAGTACGATTATGATTGGGACTACTGTGGCTTTGGATATGATGTCAATGAGATGTTTAGAGCTGAGGATACTGAAAACTGGATGAACCACTACTTCTCAGGCATTAGCACATTCAATGACACCAATGGCAATGGTAGAATGGACATCGTGTACATGGAAGTGCCATATGACTTCGATGAGGATGGTGTGGTTGATTGGGTCGCTTATGAGATGAATGAAACCGCCTCAGAGTTTGTCTATGATTTCCATACCACAAATGCCGCTATGGGTTCAATCACCCTTCCGTCTATCAATGAAGATAACCAAATAGAGTGGAGCGCAGAGGTAGTTGATATCCAAGGCTCATTGATGAGGTATTCTCCTTACGATATTTGGTTCTATGAAACTGGCAGTATTGATAATTTCATTTCGGAGCAGGAAACAATCCCTGTTGAGGTGGATAGTTTCAAGCTCACATTCAGGTTCCAAACCACCAACACTGCAGCTGTTGTCAAGATTGACCAATATGTTGGTGACTTCAATGACCCAGGCACGGGAGAAGTTTCGACTGATCTTGAAGGATTAGGGCTAACAATCAACTATTGGAGTTCGTTCACAAGCTATGTGATTCCCGAAGTTCCCGTAGAACCAACTGACCCCGAACCATACACTGGAGGTGAGCCCGTCCCAACTGAAACCCCACCCGAGGGTGCTGGCATGCTAGAAGAGGATTGGACTCTCCTCCAAACAGACTCCCTGGAATCTACTGATGTTCCAGGTGGTTTCCTCCGATTCTCCGATGCCACCAGAACTCGATCAACCGTCGACTTTGGTGGGACGTATGTCTGGGGTCGGGATGGACAAACCTACGATGTGGTACCTGCCATCATGCCCTACTACTTCTACGCCGTGCCCATATACGGGGCATCCACCACCGATTTAGCCTATTCCGAATGCTGCTGGTGGGGAGACACATACTACTACAGCTCCTGCTATGCACAATGGGATGGGTACTCAATCACTCACGACCCTATTTTTTCAGTGTTTCCGATGACTCCACCCCGGTCTGCGACTGACTTTATTTCGGGTCTGATTTTGTCGTCAGCTATTGTTGGTGTCCTTGGTGTAGTCGCACTCTCCGTGGTTTTTGCGAGAATCAACTCTGAGCGGAAGTGACGTAATTGAGACAGGGAGCGGTCCTCCGCTCCCACCTTTTTTCTTTAATGCTAATTCTAAAAAGATAGTACAACAGAATAGATGTTGTGATCAGAATGAATGATGTTGAACATTTCAAGATGGCAACAAAGAGTGTCAGAAAGTGGCGTGACATGGAACTCAAGCTCCTCTCAGATGCTGGATGTGACCTATCTTATCGTCCGCAAAATGGAATGTCCTCATTTGGTTGGGTTCTTGCACATCAAGCAGCAATCTATGACTTCTCAGTGAACATGCTGATTGAACAGGGGCCTCCAATGAAACCTGAGATGTTCAGACTTTACCAGCCTGGAACGACTGGGGACTGGCAGGGAACACCGCTGTCAGAGATTCAAGAGTATTATGACGCCACTGAGGCTTACTTACTTGAGTGGGTTAAAAGGGCCAAACCAGCTGACTTTGAGAGAGTCATTGAGGAAGGTACTGCTCCCTCCTTCTTTGTTGGAATGTCTTTCCGAGAGGTATTAACGAGTGCCTTCACACATCTCAACTATCACACAGGACATCTAACTGCAATTCGCAAAGACTGGGAGAAGACTAAGTCTGGTTGAATAGAAATCGAGAGATTCCCTAATCCATACCGACGGGATATGCTTTCTCCCAGAAATCGAGAAAGACATCATGACACCACAGGTGTCCAATCTTGTCCTCAATCTTGAAGCCTAGGTAGTCTGGTCGACCGTTTAAGTCAGGTAATGCAAGAATAGATTCTGATTCAGACAATATCACAACATGTGATACATTGTCGAGGTGTCTAGGCTCCATAAGCGTGTTCCTGAATTTACTAAAGTCCGGTAACTTGTCCTTAGGTATCTCCGGGACTCCAATATCTGATGGAAGGGCTACTCTAAACTCCACGCCTCTCTCCATACTCTCCATGAGTAGTGGGAATGTGCTTGAAAGAGCCTGATCCGCCAGTATCCAGACATATTCGTTCGCTGTTGAAATTAGACTGTCGACATGTTGGAAAAGTACTACTGCATTGTCTGTATATTCAGCATTCACTAGGTCTCCAAGGCGGCTAATGAACTGTTGAGGTAAATCCCCAAACGTGTGAGTCATAAAGTAGTCTCGATTCTGGATAAGAAATGAGAATGACGGGAGAACCTCCTGCAAACGTGTCCCATATTCTGTGACTGAATATGCACCATCAGAACCTTTCTGAATGAGTTTTGATTTTGTCATCCTTGAGAGATGTCTTGAGGTTTCCTGGACTGTCAAGTCCAAAGTTGAAGCTAGTGCTGTCAATTTCTGCGGGCCCACTCCCAAGACCTTGAGGATTCTCAGCCTATCCTCATTCGATAGCTCAAACAGCAATTTAGAGAGGTCTTCCATAGTTCTCCAAATGTCGTATCATGTTAATAATTCATACTGGAGCACCTCCTTTTTTCCTCACGACTCGTTTAATCCATTGCGACAAATTTATAAATAACAATAGTTAATGAACTTCAATTGTGGGAGCTTTTTTTCCATGACAGATAATTATAGACAATTCCAAATCATAAACATCATCGCAGTCGTATTCACGATCTTGATGAATTCTCTAGCTAACATACTGCCCTTTGGTGGAGTGACTACCGCAGATGCGGCTGACAGGTTCTTCAACTACTTCACTCCTGCTGGCTATGTGTTCTCAATCTGGGGTGTGATCTACACACTTCTGATCGTCTTCATAATATACCAGGCACGTACAAATCAAAGAGGTGAAGAGTACCTTGGTAAGATTGGCTATCTCTACCTGATAGGTGCTTTCTTCAACGTAACTTGGCTAATAGCATTTCATTATGCCGTTGATAACAACCTGCTTCTGCTTCTTACAGAACCACTGATCCTGGGACTCCTGATAATCCTTCTCTATACTTACGTCAAACTCGAGATAGGAATGAGTGAAGTGCCACTCAATCAGAAGCTGGCAGTGCATCTCCCCATTAGTGTCTATGCAGGTTGGATTTCGGTAGCCACGATTGCCAATACAGCATCAGTACTCAATGAGTTCATCACAATTCCCTTGGATGCGCAGTATCTTTGGACAGCTCTTGTCCTAGTTGTGGCTCTGTTACTTGCCATAATCATGCTTGTGATGCGAAAGGACATTGCCTACGGTCTAGTTGTAGTCTGGGCTGCTGTGGGGATCTATGTGAAATGGACTACTGTTGAGATGATTCCACTGATCTTCTGGACCGCATTGATTGTGGCAGTAATGATACTAATCGCCATAATCGTGATTCCAGTTCTTACGCGGAAGAATCCAGTCGACTACTACCTAGTCCGAACATAATCTCATAACACTTAGCGAGAGGAAGTTTCCCTCTCGCCACTGGATTTTATACCTCTTCCTCTCCTGTGTCTGGAGCCCTGATGATCTCAGTCGAGAAGGGTGATTCATCAGTTGTCACCAGAAACTGATTCTCAAGGGCTCTCATGATCGCTTGGTAGACTCGCCCCTCTTCAAGACCGCAGGCTGCAATCTCTTCAGCAAGCTCCTCCAGCTTGAACTCTTCTCCATGCTTTCGTGCAATTCGCTCATCCGCACATGTAGATGTCTGGAACTTCTTCTCTTCATCCAACTTGTATGTCCTCAGGAGAGAACCATCTAGGATATCATCGAAAAGTGCGTCGAATTGCATAGTGGTGTGATGATCAAGCACGACAATTGGGACGTCATCTATCGTGTCATCAAAGATGAATGCAACTGTTTTCGCAAACCGAATCATCCTCTCACGCTGTTCGGCTGAGGGGTTCCCAGTCGTGATGAATGCACATACTAGTCTGTTAGTAGAAATCACCCTCACAATGTCTGAAATTGGAATGAGACCCCACTCTTCGGATGCGGATTCAATGTCAAACTCGCCTCTGAAACTTGTGATTGCTGTGATGAAAGCTGAGATCACAGTTTCTTCAAGACCCTCTCTTAGAATCTTTGAGTAGATTGGCAAACCACTATCTTTGTGAAGGACAATCACTCCAAGAAGACTTCTCACATCATCGAAGCGTCGTTTTATTGCTAGAGTTATCTTGTTCTGTCGAATTCTTCTCTTCCTTGCGCTTCTTCTGTAAGCAAATGCTCCAACAATTGCTACCATTCCAAGCAATGCCCACCAGTAGCGTACAGAATACACCATCAAAACAGAAGTGAAGCTCCTTGTAACCACAAGCTGCATCGAGAGCGGTTCATTTAGCTCAAAATTCTCTGCCTCACAAGAAACCTGTACATAATAAATTTCATCTGCATCAGGGAGCGTCAACGATGCAACATAGACACCTGGAACATCAGATTCAGTCATCGGGACTGGATCTTCAGCAAATCCTGTTGAAGAAGTGATAATTCTATAGAACACAGTGGCTCCAGAAACTGGGTTGCCTGTGTCTGTTTCAGTTACACTGACCCTTAAGGTGGTGGTCATTAGTTCCAGTCCATTGGTTCCTTCGAGTATTTCTACTGTGATTGGTACACTTGCAACAGTGAATGTCAGTCGAAAACTTGAGGACTCAAAACCAATCTTCTCAAAAGTCAGAATCACATTGTGTTCTCCAAGCTCTTCTGGTGTGAGGTTCACTGCATATTGACCGCTTCCAAGTTCAGAATATGTTACCCAATCTGCACCTTCACCAGAAGACACTATGGTTGCTCCGAAAATGTAGCTGCTGTTAGAGTCAAATAAATAGCTGAATGTGAACTGATAGGGACGACCTATATATAGTGCCTCGAAGGGGCTTGATCCCTCAATGGAAGTATCAACCTCTTCCACCTCGAACAAGAACTGCTTGGTAGCCAAATGATGGTTGGACTTATTCCCTGTTATGGTCAGAGACCAAGTTCCCGTGGCTTCACCTCTGATATTGATGATATAGAACCCTTCCTCCTCAGTTATCCAGATATCGAGTCCTGGGTCCTGAATACTTACATTGACGTTGGCTCCATCTACGTTCACAAAAGTATCTACTCGATAGTAGTAGACTGTGAGCTGATAGATCTCACCATATTCCACTAGCGCAGATGAAACATCTCCTGCGAATGCAATTAGAGTTGGAATCTCTGTTACAATGAGTGTAAACGCAGCACTTGAACTCTGGTAGTTGTCTGCTGAACTCCTGAAGAGCACGTTGAATGTGCCTGTCGTTAAAGGAGTCAATGTGAAGTTATACAGCCCGCCTCCTATTGGAGTAACATTCGAAATGATTAGGTTGCCTGGAGGATTGGTTATCGTGAAATTAGCTGTTTCAATCGGATTATAATCCTCATCCTGGAAATGGAGCTGAACAGTGAAGTTTTGATCTAATGCGATATTTGCACTCGAAGGCAACGATGTCAGTATTGTCGGAATGCCCGTTGCAGACAGTGTAAACGTTGCATACTGGGTTTCATGATTAATGACCCCCGCACTGATGACTATTGAGAATGCCCCAGCCGCTGTAGGAGTCAGTGTGATTTGATAGTATCCATCATACATGTGAGAAAAGTTGTTGTGGGTCAATCCAAATGGTGGAGTTATTGTCACAACTTGCAAATCAGCTCCAGGGAGACCCGTACCAGTACTGTTTCTATATTCCACTACTAGAGTGTAGTTTTCCCCAAATAAGACGACATCTACTGTACCGTTCAGAAGCAGAAGTTCACTCCCTGTTTCTCCGATTATTAGAGTGAAAGCATCCGACGTGTTGTAATGATATGCTCTGGAGAGGGTGATAGTTATTCCATAGATTGCAGATTCATTGCATTTGATATCAAATGAGTACAATCCATTGCTATTA
>JBHLOX010000098.1:7914-9865 GCA_048940045.1 Promethearchaeota archaeon | reverse complement strand
TTTATGGAGTGGCTCTGATATTTCTCGTCTATGCATGTGTCATGGACATTGCCGATGAGTTTGAGCCAGAAACAAAGCCGAAACCAATGCCGAAACCTGAAGTCAAGGATGTTCCTGAACCTGAAGAAGAGCATGCGGAGGAATATGTTCCTGAGGTTGAGGTCCCAGCTACGCAACTCACAAGACTACCCATCGAAACTATCGAGGGCATAGGGGAGGTCTATGGCAAGGAGCTCAAGGCTGCAGGAATAGCCACTGTCGCAGACCTCATGGTGGCAGATGCCGACAAAGTGGCAGAGGTCACTGATGTCAATAAAGAGCAAGCTGAACGCTGGATTGCTATGAGTAGATTTGCCTGGCTTGATGAGGTGTCAGAGGAAGATGCTGAGGCGATTGTTTTTGCCACAGGTATCACTGACCTCAAGTCCCTTGCTGCCGCATCCGCAGAGGACCTCTTCAACAAAATCAAAGTCGCTCTTGATGAGGGTGGTGTTAGAGTCCCAGCTGGTTACAAGTTCAGCATTGACCAGATACAAACATGGATTGACGCCGCAAAGAAACTTACTTGATTCTGATTTGATGCCCGGTGAAACACCACCGGAAACCAATCGGTTTTTCTGACTCTTATCTTCGTCTGTAGACTAATACTACCAGGATCAGACCAATGACTATCGCTGGCAAACCAGTGAAAAGGAACAGAATCAAAGCATTACCATAGATGTAGGTGCCAATATCTTCAATCGCCATCTGTAAATTGATGATTGTTACTCCACCATAGATAAAGAGTAAAATTGCTATCACGATACCCGCAAGGTTTCTCCTGTTGGTTCCAGTCCCGACTTGTTCCTCTGACATTCGAGTATCCTCTAAGCAGTATACGAATCATGCACACTTAAGCTCCTTGGGCTCCAATATTCTCTGCCCCCTGTCCCCTTTTCTTCTCTTGGAACTCAAAATGTATGGCCTGATTCTGCCGGTTTTCCCATCCCGTAGTCGCCTTCTGTGAGTGTATTGTCCACATCTGCTCCACGTATTATGTGAGTAACACGTAGGTACACTGCCACATAACGCCAAGTGTTATTAATGAACTTAGTGGAAGTAGAGGTGTGTTGTACCACAAAATCTGAGTAAACGGAGACGTAAGCGGTGACCGAGGAAAAACGCCCAACTTCAACCCTCCAAAAGAATGCAGAAGTGCTTCATGTCCTGTACGGCCTTCTGGACAGCGACCGTGAACCTACCGACCGCGACGCGCAGAGCCTGCGTTACCTCTACGCGAGTTCCTGACTCTTTACGATCCTCATTTTCTAATGAGGTCAATTCGCTGTCTCCGTGCACCTCCCGGCATCAGAGACACACAGTGGGGGCGGACACCCCTAGGTCAGGCCCCCACACCATCATAATGAGCTGATCAAGATGGCGACTGCGGAAAAGACTAAACTAGCAAGCTCAAAGGGCACATCAACCATCCTCCGAAGATATCGTCTCCAGGCTGATCGAACTATGCGTCGGCGGCTTAAGTATAGAAGGTAGTTCTGCAGGTTATCCTCCTCTTTATTGTCAGGTTGTTTCGAGAGTCTTGGAACACGTGTTCTAAGAAACATTTATTATTATTCTACCAGTATAATAATTCTATTCTACTGGTATAATAAATCGAGATGAACGCCATGACCGAGACTGATGATTTCTTGCCTTCAACCTACTTGGCGGTACTAACCATCCTCGGAGGTGGTGCAGAGTACGGATACGAGGTCAACAACATCATTGAGAAGTTTGGCTATCGCGAATGGGTCGACCTACGGTTCTCATCAGTCTACAAGGCGTTGTCCGAGCTGGAGAAACGTGGCCTTGTTGAGGGACGTAAGAAGGATGATTCAGTCAGGACATCAAAGAAGACATACCGACTCACACGAATTGGCAAGAGTGTCCTGAGGAAGCAGATCACGATGTG
>JBHLOX010000098.1:0-7814 GCA_048940045.1 Promethearchaeota archaeon | reverse complement strand
CAGATTGAGAATGGTGATGGGTTCACTTTCAAAGAAAATGGGAAGAGATGAAATATAATGAGCGAGAGAATAATGCTAGACTTTGAGCATCTTCCTGGTGGGAAGAACTGCATGACAAGTTCACTGTGGAAGCTACTCAATCATTTAGGTCACAAGATTTCTGAAGAAATGTTGGTAGGAATCGCATCTGGTTTAGGATTCATATATTGGAAGATGAAACAGATGTCAACTCCATTTGTTGGTGGAATGAATGGAGGTCGGTTCCCGACAATTCTAGGGCTGGCAGTTGACCGGCTGGGTGGAGAATGGAAGGTGCTGAAGTCTTCCTCAGTGAAACGTGCTCACAATCACCTTCGAGAGACCCTCGAGATGGACCAACCTGCGTTAGTTTGCGCTGACCTTGGATTCCTTGACTATCTCTCATTGGGTGGAGATGACCACTTCGGAATGCATACCATTCTTGTCTATGGGATTGATGAACAGAAAGACGAGGCTTATGTATCTGACAGGTATGCAACTACAATTACAATCCCCCTTTCACGACTCCAGAAAGCTCGTGCCTCAGAATATCATCCTTTCCCAGCGAAGAATAAACTGATGCAAGTCTTCATGCCTGATGAGATGGCTCCTTTGGAAGAAATCATCCCTTCGGCAGTCCAAGAGAATGCAAATTTCATGCTAAATCCTCCTATATCAAACATGGGTGCAGGAGGCATCATGAGATGGAAGAAAGAGCTTCGAAGATATCCTAAGATATTGCCTGACAACAAAACCATTGTGCATGCACTGATAGAGCACTTCGTCTATATAGAGGTCGGTGGGAGTGGAGGCTCTCTTTTCCGCAGAATCTACTCGAACTTCTTGAAGGAGGCGGCTCAAGTGATGAAGGACTCAGAGCTTGAGAAGGTGTCACTCTTGTATAATGATATTTGTAATGACTGGTCAAGGTTGGCTATCCGACTAACCCCTCCAGAAATGCCGAGTCTTGGAAGGATTAGAGAAATCCATGTTCAAAACAATCATGACATGGAACAGAAAGGAATCAAAGCCCTTGATGATGTGAAGGAAAGACTGACAGATGTACCTTCCTTAATAGACCAAGCTTGCACCGAAGTTGAGCAATTTGATCTGATACTGTCTGGTGTTGAGAGTTTACTTGATGATCTCTACCAAAAAGAGTTCGAAGCGGCTCAATGGTTGGCAACCTGGTCAGGCTCATGAGGATTCTACAATCTTACGAATGGAAAGGCTAATCATAGAGGATGGTCTGAATCACAACTAGGTGGTTGCTTGTCTAAAAGGATATACACGAGAGCGGGTGACAAGGGCAAGACAGGTCTTTTATCTGGAGAACGCGTTGACAAAACTGACCCTCGTGTGGAGGCATATGGGACCGTTGATGAGCTGGGAGCTACATTAGGTGTTGCTAAAGTTCATGCCTCAAGCCGTATAGCTGGATATCTCCATGGTATCCAACAGAAATTGTTTCTAATCAATTCTGAGCTTGCAACCATCCCTGAAACCTTGGATAAAGATGATCCTTTTAGAAATTTAGAAAGGATTACTTCCGATGATGTTGCATCCCTTGAGAAGATAGCTGATGAGTTGTCTGAGGAGTTACCTCTTCTAACTAATTTCGTCATTCCTGGGGGGACAAAAGCTTCCGCCTTTCTCCATGTCAGTCGCACAGTCTGCAGAAGAGCTGAGAGACGCATCGTACACTTCTCCAGCTCACATCCTGTGAATGAGGAACTCATTAGATACATCAACAGGCTTTCAGACCTACTCTTTGTTATGGCGAGGTACGAGAATATCGAAGAAGGCGATGGGGATGAAATCATTTCTCGTGAAGGAACTAGAACAATGAAGAAAGACAAGTGAGGTTCTTGTTCAACTACTCAACAAGATAGACTACATCTTTCTCACGAACACGGTCTGGAACTTTGATTGCAATCTCTTGACCCTTGGACCCAGATTCGATATCCTCCCTGTCCATCTGCATCGAGTGAACAGTCATCTCGAAATTTGTTGTTGCACCTTCAATACTGATTTTACTCCCAACATTGAGAGTATCATCTAGCATGATTGCAGCGACACTGATTTTGTGAAAGTATCTAGTGATGACTCCTATTTGCTTCTTCTCTCCCATTCTGAATCACCTATACTTCATTTTGGACCATTCTTAGAGAAAAGTCCTTCGCCATCCTTATTCTGATCAATTGAGGGACTAGATATATTTTGGATAGAGATACATTGACAATATTATGTCTGGAGTTGAAAATGATGAGCTCAAAGCTATTGGTAATTATTGCATCTGGAGATAGAGAGAAGGTACTCACGGGTCTCATGTATGCAAAGAACAACATCAAGTATGGATGGATAGACGATGTCAAGGTCATGTTTTTTGGTCCATCTGAAAACTTGCTTGTGAATGATACTGATGTCACAAATTCTGCTGCCGAACTGGCGGGTTTGGGTCAACCAATAGCCTGCAAATTCCTATCAGATCGAGATGGTATCTCAGAGAGGATAGAAAGTATTGGTATCACTGTTGACTATGTAGGAATAATCATTGCAGATCTGCTAAAGGAAGGATACACACCTATGGTGTGGTGAATCACACAAGTTGATTCTTTATGTACCGAGTATCTATCACAAGTACCAGGCGCTACCGTGAGGCATCTCCGACTTTTACATCGATCGCATATTTCAGACCTAATGATGGTGTACATGTCCACCATCAATAGGTGCCAATCTCCCAAAGGCTCTTTGAACAACCTCGGGGAGGGCTGGGTGAATATGCATGGCTTCAAACATTGGTTGGTAGGTTCCATCTGGGGTATACATCAGATTGATTATTTCTTGAATCAGGATTGGTGCATAAGGTCCGATGATTGAAGCTCCTAATATCCGCCGGTTATCTCCATCAACTATGACACGGACTAAGGAAGCTGGGTTTCCCATAGCAAATCCTTTGGCCGCAATCGAGTAGTCAGCTTGACCTATGAACAACCTGTGTCCGGATTCTTTTGCTTCCTTGAGAGTCATCCCCACAGTAGCAATTGGTGGGTATGAGAACACAGCCCTTGGGATTGCATGGTAGTCCAATGTCAGTAGTTCTGGCTTACCCCCTTCAACTTGAGCATTGAGTGTCCGGACAAAATTATACCAGACAATTTGAGACTCATCATTCGCCACATGTCTGAACTGATACCGACCAATAGCATCTCCAAATGACCAGATGCCTCTCTTGTTTGTTTTGAAGTAATCATCAACAATAATCCATCCCTCTTTGTTGGTCTTGACTCCAGTCTTCTCTGGTTTGAAGAGATCAGCATTGGAACGTCTTCCTGCAGCTACCAGTAAGACTTCACCACGAAACTCCTTGTTCTTGCCCGTTTCCCTGTCCTTTGCGATGACAACCTTTTTGCCATTCTCTTCCCTAACCTCAACAACCTCATGGTTGGTAAACACACTCATTCGTTTCGATAATTCCTGTTTGAGAATCTCTGAAACATCAGGGTCCTCTTTCTTCACGAGATACTTGTTACGACCGATGATTGTGACATCGGTTCCAATTGAAGAGAAGAAATGCCCAAACTCTGTGGCTATGTAACCACCGCCAATAATCAGCATGGATTCTGGTTGGTCAAAAAGATGGAGAGCTCCATCATTAGTTAGATACTCTACCTTATCGAGACCCTTAATGTCTGGTATGAGTGGTCTTGATCCAGCTGCAATGATGATGTTGGGCGACTTTATTTTCTCCCCATCGACTTCAATAGTATAGTCGCTAACAAAAGCTCCTGTTCCTTTGTACCAGTCTATTCCCTCAGCGGCATCAACCGACTCTCCTTGCATTGTGCTGTCGCCATCAACCTCTACTCTCATCCGTTTCATGATCCACGGATAGTCAATCTTCTCGATTTTTACTTCAACACCAAGCTCCTTGAGATGCTTTGCTTGCATTATGATATCTGCAACATAGGTGAGTATCTTTGTCGGGATGCACCCCCGGTTGAGACATGTACCACCCATGGGACCATGCTCAACGACAGCTACTTTGAGTCCTTGTTGATAGGCATTGGATGCGACATTCATGCCCGCTCCTGAACCTATCACGATGAGATCGTATTCCTTCATGATTATTAACAATTGCTAATTTATTAATAAAGCTGCGGGTCGGACAAACTAAGTAAGTTCCCATGTTGTTGCTGTACTTACTCCTCCACCTCCACAGAGTGTTGCCATTCCTGTCTTCAAACCTCTCTTCTTCAGCGCATGAAGTAAAGTCACAACAATTCTAGCCCCTGTACAACCAACTGGATGACCCAGACCAATACCTGAGCCATTGACATTTACTTTCTCTCTGTCAAAACCAAGTGGCTGCAGTCCCTTCTCAACTGCAAGAAACTGGCTGGCGAACGCTTCATTCAACTCCACAAGGTCCCAGTCATTGAATCCCTGCCCAGTTCGGTTAATCAAGTTCTGAACTGCGGCGATAGGAGACTCACCCATCAGATGGGGTTCACTACAACCCATCCCATATCCTGTAAGACGTGCAATAGGTTTGAGGCTCAACTCGTCAGCCTTCTCTTGAGTCATGATGACCACAGCAGCTGAACCGTCGTTTATGCCACTTGAGTTGCCAGCTGTGACAGTCCCATCCTTCTTGAATGCAGGTTTTAACTTAGCTAAATCCTCCATTGTCAATCCAGGTCTGAAGTGTTCGTCTCTATCGATGGTCTTTGTTTCTTTCTTACCCTTGATTTCAATCGGTACTATCTCCTCTTTGAAGTCACGATTATTTGTTGCTCGCTCAGCATTGTTCTGTGATTTTAAAGCCACAATATCCTGCTCCTCTCGGGAAAAGCCATATTTCTCATTGAGGAATTCAGCTGTTTCACCCATGATGTAATGCTTCCCTGTTTCTGGGTGAGGATAGAAATGACTTCCAGCATGGAGTCCTGTTGTCAATGCATCCATGAATACAGCATCGAATAGTCTTACACCCCATCGTGCATTTTCAACACAGTAGGGCACATTGGACATCGACTCAACTCCTCCAGCTAACACAACGTCGGTGAAGCCGGTTTCAATCTGGAGCGCTCCACTGATGATTGCCTCCATAGCTGATGTGCACACCCTGTTTATTGTAACAGCAGGCACCGCCCACGGAATTCCTCCAAGCAATGCGGAAATTCTTGCCACGTTTAACGCCTTGGGTGGTTCGAAGCAGTTTCCGAATCTCAGGTCTCCTATGATTGCTGGGTCTATTCCTGCCCGTTCAACTGCTGCTCCAATTATTAATCCACCAAGCTCAGGTGCCTGTAAGTCTTTCAATGATCCTCCGAAGGTTCCAATTGGGCTCCGGCATGCTGACACTATGACAATATCATTCATGTTCACATTGCTGTTGGGGTGCCTTATATCGAGCTTGGTTACCTTGCGCCAAGCTTAAGAGAGAATCGATTTACCATATATTCTGTCGAGGTCTTCAAATTGAGGATGCTACAAATTCACAGCGATGGTTTCGCGTACGAAGCTAAGAGAAAAGCGCTCAAGAATGCAGAGGCAGTGAAAGAGAAGTTCTACAAGACGGATGACTCCTGCCTAGTCAATTTCATCGCTGCTGAAACAACAGATGCCAAAGATATTGCCACAGCCGCGAAAACTACCGCTGACATGATAGCAAGTGCGGCAGAAGAAGTCAAGGAGAAAAACATTGTAGTCTACCCCTGGGTACACCTGAGTGAAATCCCATCAAAACCTAGTGTTGCCCTGAAACTTCTGAAGGGCGTGGTCAAGAACCTGAAGGAGAGAGACTTCAATGTTGTGCGAGTCCCATTTGGTTGGTATAAGGCATTTGAGATCCACTGCAAAGGACATCCTCTTGCTGAACGTTCGAAAGTTCTAGACCTTTCAACCACGATCGCCAAAGATGCTGATGTAGAGGTCACTGAAGGAGAGGACCTGACTGCAATTGTAGCTGAAGAAAAAGCCACTTCCAAATTCTACATAATGGAACCCGGCGGGAAGGTCACTGATGCAAAAGACTTCAATTATACCAAGCACAAGGAACTTAAACTCTACATGGAGTATGAAACTGCCAAAGATCGGACTGCCAAAGAAGCTCCACCACACATCGAGCTGATGAAGCAACTTGAGCTTGTGGATTATGAACCTGGGTCTGATGCAGGTAACTTCCGTTGGCCTCCTAGGGGTCTCACACTCAAGAAGGCGATAGAGGAACGTGTCACTGCAGAGATGGTTGACTATGGTGCTCATGTGCTTCAGACTCCCCTCATCTACGATTATCAACATCCATCATTGAAATCGTACCTCCAGAGGTTCCCATCAAGACAGTATGTTGTGAAATCTGGAGAGCATGAATACTTTGCCAGATTCAGTGCCTGTTTTGGTCAGTTCTTACTCATTTCTCAAGCAACAGTATCGTATAAACAACTGCCCTTGAAACTTTTCGAGATTGCACCATCATATCGCCGCGAACAAAGTGGCGAGCTTGCTGGAATGAGACGCCTCCGAGCATTTACAATGCCCGATATTCATGAGATTGTCGCTGATGAAGAGATGGCCAAGGAGGCGGTACTGCGACAAATGGAGTTTATTGAGAAACTTCACATTGAACTTGAGGTTTCTTATGAGGTGTCTTTCAGAATTCTCAAGGGATTCTATGAGAGGAATATGGACTTCATGCAGAAAGTTGTCGACCGAGTGGGAAAACCAGTTCTGATCGAAGTGTTCGATGAGAGATATGCCTATTTCATTTTCAAGGGTGAATGGAATGTTGTTGATGCGCAAAAGAAAGCGGGATGTCTCGGAACTGTACAGATCGATGTCGAGAATGGAGAACGTTTCAACATCACCTATGTTGATGAGGATGGTAAAGAAAAACATCCTTTGATTCTTCATACCTCCCCCTCTGGAGCAGTTGAGAGAATACTCTACGGAGTCTTGGAGCAAGCACACAAGGACGCGAAAAATGGAAAGGTTCCACACCTTCCTCTTTGGATGACTCCGGTTCAGGTAAGATTTGTTCCAGTCGACGACAGCTACATAGATTACTGTATAGAATTAGGAAAGACTCTCGATAAAACAGGCATTCGGTACGAAATAGATGACAGATCTCAGACAGTGGCAAAGAAGGTTCGTTCTGCTGAGAAACTGTGGATTCCATATATCGTAGTCATTGGCGAAAAAGAGAAGACAAGTGGAAAATTATCAATTCGAAGACGTGAGTTGAAAGACCAAGTAGAAATGACCGTTGACGATTTATCGAAAGAAGTAGAAGAGAAGACCAAATTTGCACCCCGACAACGCCTACTTCTTCCAAGTCTAGTAACAAAACAAGCGATTTTTTCTCGAGAAGTATGAAAAACCACGTGTTCCAATTATTAATCGAAACTGGGATAGAGATATATTATGTCTGTAACACCTCTCTTACAGTCAAGTTCACCTGAACGATCATCGTTCGCGGACTTGACAGCGTGAGATCGGGAGGGAAACTCCTTCTTCCGGTCTGAGAGAGGATGAAAAGATGGGCGAAACCTATAGGGGTTCCGCCACACCACTAACAAGACAGAGGACAGACCAAATGATACTCTTGATATCTATCGGGATTGTATTGGCTCTGGCTGTTGGTGGATTCGTTGTGGCGGTCAATTCGTATGGGGATCAAAACACAAGTCCCCTTGACGATCCACAGAAGATTGTCATGGACTGTTTTGATCCCGCTGAGTCAGCCCAACTACAGTCTTTGAGAGAGCCTGGGTTTGTGTGGGAATCGGAAAGCG
>JBHLOX010000012.1:0-37690 GCA_048940045.1 Promethearchaeota archaeon | reverse complement strand
GAGTGCGGCCAATTTTGATGTATCCAACCGATTCATGAATGTGGCCATGCATCGAGAGTAAAGGCTGGTACTTCTCTATAGTTGCTCTCACTGATTTGCTACCCACAGGACCCCTAACATCGACTCCTCCAGATTTGACAACTGCATGACCACCTTCAATCTCTTTAAGAATGGGCGCAGTGTCAAGTGAGGAGTTGTAAGGTGGATCATGGAAGTTGCAGAGCAAGTTCGTATAATCATCTACTCTAGCGAACTCTGCTTCTAGCTTGTCCATCAACTCTTCGTCTGGGCACTCTCTATGAGTAGCCCATGGAGTTGAGTTCACCCACTCTAGACTGATCATTGGATGTCCACGTACATCGATGACTCTATTCAATGGATAGATCACTCGGGGATCGTCTTCAATGAGCTTGTCAATGACCCAATCGTCATCGTTGCCTGGATTGACAATAACATCAACATTCTCAGGAATCTTCTCTCTGACCATTTCAAGCCATTCGAGGATCCTCTCCTCCATCAGCTGCTCGAATAACGCCTTGACAGCACTAGGCGTTTCTTTGAGTTTCTGAATCTCCTCAGGCGTGAAGATTTTGGCATACGCTCCTGTATCATTGTGGAACTTCATAAAGCGATCCACATCCTTCTGTTTCTTGAACTTCTTCTTCTCTCCGTATGGCTGCGCGTACCAGCTGTTCTCTTTCTCTTGAACCACAGGAACTATAGCTTTCCCGGTCAGATCACCACACATCATGGCCACATCGGCCTTGAATACTTGGGGAGCCCGGCACATCTTCTCCCATGTCTGCTGAGATCCGTGCGGATCACAGGCGTGAAATATCCGTAGTTTCTCGGTCATTGTTAATCACGTTTTTTGTATAGAATTTCAATGTTAAAGGCGGTTTAAGACATTGGTGGTATGGTAAGTTCATCTTCAGATTTGAAACCAAGTTGCATGTTTGACACAAATCCTCCACATGTGAGATGTGGTTCAGACTCTCTATGTCGCCAAATGCTTCCCAGACTCAATGTAGATGGGGAGCAATCTCCTTTGTCAGAATCTCAGAGGTCTGCACCGGATTGGTTCCTGGTACAGGAAAGAGGACAGGAGTATTTGCACCCGCGTCGATGATGCCCTGAATGTGTTTGATGCATGTTTCGACATTGCCAACGACAGCTGTAGTTTGAACCATCTTGTCAGTTATCAGCTCACCAACATCTTCTCCCTTTTCAGCTGCATCTTTAAAATCCATGACATTCCTTGGTGTTATCCCTGCATGGTTCATGAGTGGGCTCTCTGGGCTCGAAACTGGAAAATACAACTTGACAAACTCTCGGGCTGTTGATATCGCTTTATCAGTGTCATCATCGATAACTACGGGGAGATAGGCAACAACCTCAAAATCATCCAAATTCCTTCCACTCTTCTTTGCGCCTTTCTGGAAACGATCTATGGCAAACTTGACGTAGCTTGCTGTGTTGAAAACTGATAGAATCGCACCGTCAGCCACCTCACCACACAGTTTCAGTCCCATTTTACCCTCATAAGCAAGAAAAATAGGGACTCTCTTCCTCACTGGCTCAAAGATCAGCTTGATGTCTTTTGCACTAAAGAACTGCCCTCTATAGGTTACGCTTTCGCCTGACATTATTTTGTGAATGAGATCTACGCATTCTCGCATTCTTGAAAGTGGTTTTGCCATATCGTATCCCATCTGAGTCATCCAATAGGGTACTCCCGATCCAAGACCAAAGACAGTCCTTCCATCCAGCATCTCGTCAAGAGTCGCAAACTCCATTGCAATGAGTGCAGGATGTCTTGAATAGCAGTTAATCACACCGAGTCCGACCTTAATATGTTGGGTTGCCATCCCAGCAGCCGCGATGAAAGGGACTACACCACGAAAGAAATAGTCCTCAGCAAACCAAACTGATCCCAGACCGACTTTCTCTGCAGATTTAGCAAGTTCCACAGCTTCACGAACTGGGAAGACTCCTGTCATTGCTATACCGAATTCTTTGAAACCTTTCATTGTACATCATCAACTTATAATCCAATATTACCATGCATGTTAGGCTGCCCCACATATTTTTGTTATGGTTCAGTGTAAATCCGATGTCAGAGGGAAGGTATAATGCTGTAGTGAGAACCTACTAGCCTCCTACTTAGGCGGTTTCCCAATCTTTGTAAGATACTCTGCAACATCGCTAAGTCCCAATTTGCTATAGGTGCTTTGATACGGCCAGCTTGTTTCTTTGTCCCACCCATGCAATTCGTAGTAGCGGTCGAGTCCCTTATCGATCTCTTCTCTAGAGTTCATTTCTCCCTTTAGTGGTCCTGATGCCGCCCCTTCATTCATAACTCGCCAGGGTAGGTCGTCAAGCACCCTAGTTGCACCGCGTGTAATGTTGAAGGCCTTCTCCAAAGTGACCACTCTTCGACCCGTTAACATCATTTCCTCTTCAGTCATGGGGATTCCAGTTGCAGCTGAAAAAATCCTGGCCATATTGTCAGGATTGACTCCATAAAGTGCTGTAGAAGTGAATACGCAGAATCCCAATGCCTCAGTGATCTCATAGCAGTCCTCATGCCATCGGACAATTTCAGCTCGATAGTCTGTTAGATGAGGCGATGCCCATTTCTTATCACCAGTCACCTCTTCCACAACAGCCACAGCTTCCGGACTGGCACCAAACTCTGCGAATGTTTCTGTCATCAAGTGATCATTCCCACGTGGGTTTACAGCAAAAGCCAATGCATAGGCTTTAGCCGAGCGAGTTTCCACATTAGACATTTCCAGACCTTTGGAATTCATTATAGCCCATTGGTAGGAATTTTGCCCTACTTTGTTTGTTGCAATCTTGAGGCCATCAGCCAAGAGTTCTCCAAGCTTGCCCTGCCTATATGCAATGGCTTCGATTGTCTTGAGAAGTTCTTCAATCTTGCCCCAGCCTAGTTCAAGACCATCTGTATCTTCCTTGGTCAGAACACCCCTCTCATAGCTCTCAATTGCCCACTGACTTACAGTGCCAGCTGTGATTGTATCAAGACCAAGACGGTTGCAGAGCTCGTTGGCTAACAAGACGCCCTCAGTATCTATAATCCCAGGACCATTGCCCAGCGCACCGAATGTTTCGTACTCCGGCCCGCCACTAGCTATGCCGCTATTCGGACCCTCGTCAATTTCAGAATATCTATGACAACCGATAGTGCAGGAAAAACAAGCAACCTTTCGTTTGAGGTAACCCTGCTCAGCCAATCCTTGCCCAGTTATTGGATAAACATTCTCAGTATAGCCGGTCTGCCAATTTCTGCCTGGAAAGGCATGCATCTCATTCACTCCTGCGATAGAGCCAGAAGTGCCATAGTCGTGCATAGCTTTACTTGCACTGTCAGCGATAATTGCATCTCTCATTTCTTTCGCAATCGCTTCGAACTTCTTTGGGTCTTTAACTCTCACAGTTTTAGTACCTGTAACACTGATTGCTTTCAGATTCTTCTTTCCCATGACAGCACCTCCCCCGCCGCGGCCAGCTGCATGATATAACGAGCACTGTATTGAAGAGGAGCGAGCCAAGTTTTCTCCCGCCGGTCCTATGTAAAGAGCTCTTGACTTGTTACCATGCCACTTCTTCAGCAGTCTATCAGTTTCAACAATGTCTTTGCCCCAAAGGTCTGCGGCATCTCGTATTTCTACGTGATCATCTTCAATGCGAATATATGAGGGCTTGTCGGCAACCCCATGAACAACAAGGTGGTCGTACCCTGCAAACTTCAACTCTGCGCCCCAATGACCGCCTGTATTTGACTTAAGATAGAGTCCAGTGGTACAGCCCACAGTGGTGACAGATGTCCTGCCAGAACATGGAGCCGTTGTGCCAGTCAAAGTCCCAGGAGCATAGACAATGACATTACGGGGGTCATCCCAAGTGATGTCTGGATCCTTGCAGTAATCCCAGAGTATCTTTACATTAATTCCTCTAGAGCCAATGTATAACCGCTTCCATTCCTCTGGTATGTCCTCCGTCCATATCTTACCATTCGTGAGGTCTACATGTAGAATTTTTCCTTGATATCCGAACATAACTTATGCAACCTCCTTCTTCATTTCTCTGTACTTCGCCATTCTGTTTGAACGCAACCTCTTCTTAGTTTTAAGAACATCTTCTGTAGCTTTTATCCATTGGAGAGCTCCAGAAGTGCAGTGTGAAACACAATACGGATCTCCACCGCATAAATCGCAAATAAGAGCCTTCTTTGTTTCCGGGTGGAGTTGAATTGCATAATAAGTACAGGCTTCAACACAAGCTCCAGTCCCAGTACAAAGATTCTGATCAACAGTGATGATGCCAGATTCCTCGTTCCTTGATAGTGCACCATTTGGACAAGAATCCACACACGGATGAGAATCACATTGTTCGCAGAGCTGCGGTATACCTAGTGCGATTTCTTCTATTTTCACAATCCTGATTCTAGACCGATGCGGGTCAAAAAGAGCTTCTTTAGTAAAACTACAAGCTATAGCGCATTGTTTGCAGCCAGTACATTCATCCATATCAACTAGTAAGTAACTCATTGGTTTTAACTCCGTGGCCGGTAATTAGTGCATCGAAATCCAAGAGTATGTGGTCCTACCATTTAAATGTATGTTAGCAACGAACTGAAAAGTTGGTTAAATGAATGTAATCAAGTTAAAAACACATTCCTCATAAAAACCATAATCTCTTTGAATTCCCATTAAATAGTCGCAAGCAACATATTTAATTCAAGCTAGACCAGAGTATATTTTGGAAAAATGGTGGTATAGAGAATGACTGAGGTCTTCGTGAAGCTGATGGGCAAAGGCTTAGAGTCACGCGAACACGACAAGTTCGAGTTCAAAATCGAACCGGAATCCACCATAAGAGACCTAATTGACGATTTGCATGAAGAATATGGAGAAAGGTTTGAGATCTACTTGGGAGATAAGGAGAAAAGAGTACTCAGAAGAGACACAATCGTAATCCTTAATGGAAGTAACATGGTTGCTCACAAAGGAGAACAATCTAAGCTCTCTGATGGCGATCTGATTGTGTTCATGATAGCAGCTGTTGGAGGCTGAGAGTTCTTAGCCTACATTTCAGGTATGAGTCTATAATTATCATTGGAGTTATATTGGTCTATTACTGCGGAGGTGGTTTCAGGGAATAGGCTTCTCCTTATGAAGCTCATGTGGATCTTTGCCTTCTTTGAGTTTCTCTTCCCACCATGAGTCGGCAGCAATGATTTCCTCAGTAGCTACAGCCACATCTTCAATCCGGTCCTGAGGAATGACCACAACGCCATCCCCATCTCCAAGGATAAGATCACCATTATGAACAGTTACTCCTCCGCACTTTATTGGTTGCCCTACCGATTCGACATTCAGGCGTCCTCTCAGAGTGCCCGGGTGGCGGCCTCGCGCAAATACCGGGAAGTCCATTGTGTCTACATCTGCTATGTCCCTAACTGTTCCATCAACGACAGCTCCGACTGCTCCACGCGACATTGCGATACGAGTCACTATCTGACCCCAACCTGAACAGTCCGTTGCTCCCGACATATCAACTACAATCACGTCATATTGGTCGGCTTTTGATGCCAAAGTCATAAAAGTGACAATCTCTTCTTCGTCATATGGATGGTTCGCCGCTGCACGTACGGTCTTGGCTGTACGAGCAAATCCAACCACTCGTATATTCTTGCTGACAGGTACAATGCCACTGTCCATGCATACAGCTCCGATTCCTGCGGCATCTGCAGCATCAGATACTGCAGCCGCATAGCTGTTAATGAATCGCTCAACTATTTCTCGTCGTTTATTAGACATGAGTTCACCTTCAGGAATCCAGTTTTGAATATCGATAATGTGGACTGAGGACCAGAAATCCTTCTTAAATCACCTTCGGTGATTTAGGATACTTTCAGGTCTACGTATAGTTTTTTTTGACAGTGGAGGGTGATATGATTCGATCACACTTGATTCATTCTTCTAAGACTTCATCGTCGAAATCTCATCAACATGATGATGAATACTTGATTTCTTAGCTTTTGTATACAGAACTAGTCGTGTGGATTGTATATGAACATCCGGACCTAGTCTTCAGGAAGGTAGTCCGATTGAATGATTTCCATGTCAGCAATACCCGCAGAAACGGCCATCAGTTCAGCCACGTCAAGGACTCTTATGTTCACATCAGCGTTGTATGTTGCGTGTGTCAAGTTCAGCTCGCAAGCAGGACAAACGGTTGCAATAATCTCGACGTCCGTGTCCATAACGTCTCTCAATCGTTCTTGTGAAGCTTTTTCAGAATATTCTGGATACATTAGCTTGACTCCTCCGCCGCCACCACAACAGAATGAGATTTCTCTATTACGTGCCATCTCGATCAACTCAACACCGGGTATGGCCTTAAGTGCCGTCCTTGAAGGCTCATAGATTGACCTGTAACGACCAATCTCACACGGATCATGGTAAGTCACTCGTTTCTTAATAGGATTCTTGAGCTTGATCTTTTTCCCTTCAACTATTTCTTCCAGAACCTCGCTTGTATGACGCACTCTAATAGGAAATTTCTCCATTCCAAGTATACGTGGATAGTCCTCATCGAATGCTCTGAAGCAGCTGGGACAGGGAGTGATTATCTCAGTGACTCCTCGGTCCTGCATCTTTTTGAACTGGGCCGTGACCAAAGTCTTTGCATCATCTGTCTTACCAGTTATCCAGAGCGGAGTCCCACAGCATGTCTGGTCATTCCCGAAGAAGTCCAAGTCGTAGCCTGCTGTTTGGAGTAACTGAACAAGTATTCTTGTCTTCTCCTTGAATCGATGGCTTGCTAGACATCCAGGATAGAAAAGGACGCCAGATCCCTCTTTGAATTTCAGATGCTCAGCCCATTTGGTGTGTACTGCAGATGGGTCAGCAAATATGTTTCCTGTTTCCAAAGTCATACTGACCATTTTATCACCTGCTTCTGGGATTCCGACATCAAGATTTGCGATGTCCTCACGCATTGCCTTTGTTATAGCAACAACATCAATCTGTGCTGCTTTCGTGCACTCTTCTGTGCAACGCGCACACATGAAACAACCAAAGATTCTCTCCACCATTTCTGAAGAGTACTCGAGTGTACCCTCGAGTATTGCTCGTGCAATGGCCATCCGACCTCTTGCAGTAGAGGATTCCCATCTTTGAGTGAAAACCTCTGGACACCGCTCGTTGAAGTCATTCCCACGACAGAAATTGCACCGGCCACACCTATAGATCATTTCTTCGTAATCTTTGATTTTCATTGCAGTTCCTCCCTTGGAAAGAATATTCCGCGCTGCAAGATGTTCTTTGGATCCACGGTCTTTTTGATTTCCTTCAGTAATCGATAGTAACCAGTATCACGTGCAGTCAAAAAGGAACGAAGTCCATGACGGCCTCCGATTCCGTAGGGTACAACAGGACCATTGAGTACAATTTCGTTGATCTCGTCAGCCAGTTTCATCATCTCGTCCCACTCATCTGGTTCCTTATAGTTCGCGACCATAAAAGCTAGCCAATGCCGAGGGAGAATCTGTCCTCCAAACGCGGCTTTTGTATAACCTCTTTTCTCCAGAAGCTCTTCGCGCCAGACTCGGTAGAGAAATTCGATGTCATCAATTCTTAAAGTGCCTGAACCAAAGAAATGCCAGACACCAGCTGTAAATACATCCGAAAGGCCTGTGAGGATATTATCAAATGTATCATTTGCTGGAGTAGGGTCTCCTATTACGCCTCCTAATTTCTTTATCTCCTCTTTCAATCGCTTCGTCCTATGGTCCATTATCTCCTTTTCGTAGCCAAATACATCTAACATCAACATGAAGACATCAGGAGTGGATGGGTCAACAAAGAGATAGAACCCCTGAAGGTATTCATCACCAACATGCTGATTCATGAAATGACCCAACTCTATCACATCACCTAGGCTGTTCATCGTGGCAAATATTCGCTCTTTCAAATCAGTGACGGGTCTAATACGTAAAGTAAGCTCTGTACAAATACCAAAAACTCCCTCTGCTCCAATGAACAAACCTGCTAGATCAGGACCAATGCACTGTCTCTTGAACTTACCAGCACTGGGCCAGGCTGCTGAGCCAGTGTGCACAATATCTCCGTTGGCCAGCACCATTTCTAGGGTGACAAGGTCTTGGTCACCGTGAAAGCCAAACTTGGCTGTGCTGTATGGTCCGCCCCCAGCCTTCATAACTGAACCTCCAACGGTCATAGCTGGACCCCCAGCTTCACTGCATAGATAGGTAAATCCTTTCTTCCGCAATTCGCTGTCCATCTTCGACCACGTGCAGTTCGGTTGCACGGTTACTGTGAGGTCTCTTTCTTCAACTACTAGCACCTTGTTCATGTAAGCCATGTCAAGCAAAATACCAGGTTCCTGAGGTAGAAAAGCATCCCAATGAGAACCGCCACCACCTCGAATGTATAGTGGAACATCGTTTTCATTAGCAATCTTCAGAATCGCTTGTATCTCCTCCCGATTCTCCGGCATAACCACATGTGTTGCTAGCTTGGGCTTTGCTGGACTTAAGTCCCTGCTATAAGCAACCAAGTCAAAGTCTCTATCGGTCACACGATCCGACCCGATTGCTTCATTAAGAAGTTTGGTTAGTTTTTTGACATTAATCATTCTTGCATACACTCTCACTGCTTAGAGAATGGAAGAAACGACTAAGCGGTTCTTTTATTGCAGGTATATCGGCTAATTAAAAACTGTGGTAGATATGTGACCTTATAACGACTATAAGCTGGAGAGCATGTCTGCTTTAATTTGACATGAGGCAGCAAGTCCCTTTTAACTCACTCAGTGTTACTCATACCTCTGGCTATCCGGATTTTACACGATTGATTTAACGGCTCTAATAATGTCTGATTCTTGAGGTATGACAGCACCCTCCAAGACGGTACTGTGTGGAATCGGTACATCTGGTGCACAGACTCTTAACACCGGAGCATCCAGATAATCGAAACCTTGCTCCATTATCATCATGCCTATTTCAGCAGCTGTGCTTGCAGTCTTGGTTTCCTCTGTGACAACAACTGCTTTACTTGTTTTCTTGACACTTTTGATTATCGTTTCAGTGTCGAGTGGGACCAGTGTTCTAGGGTCCACTACTTCAACTTCTATTCCTTCGCTGCTTAGCTCCTCTGCCGCCTTGAGAGCTTTGTGAACCATCATCATCGTTGCGACAATTGTCACATCGTTGCCCTCTCTTTTGATTTCAGCTTCACCAATTGGTATCGTGAAGGCTTTTGGAGGAACATGTTGAAGAAGGGTTTGGTAGCTTTCTCTCAACGTTAATGACCGCTTAGCATAGTAGGTGAGCTTGTGTTCGAGGAATATCACGGGATTATCATCCCTAATAGCAGAAATCATCAATCCCTTGGCATCTAAGGGCATGGATGGAGTAACAACCTTCAACCCGGGGATATGCATGAAGAAAGCCTCTAGACTTTGAGAGTGTTGGGCAGCTCCGCAGGACACCGGCCACCTTGACCCGCTTGGACATCGAATAACAGCTGGAACCTTCATGCTGCCTCCAAACATATATCGTGTTTTTGCTAATTGGTTGAGAATTTGATCCATGGCACAACCAATGAAATCCACAAACATGATCTCCGCGATTGGTCTCAAGCCAGTTATTGCTGATCCTAGAGCAGCACCAACAATAGCTGCCTCCACCATAGGTGTGTCTTTGACTCGCTGTCCGAATTTCTCACTTAGTCCTTTTGTGACGCCGAACACACCTCCGCCCCCACCGAAGGACTCAACATCTTCTCCAAAGACAACTACTGAAGAGTCCCTCTCCATCTCTTGCTCAATAGCTTCGTTGATGGCTTCGTTAAGTTGCATTACTCTCTCGCCCATTTATCATCGCCTCATATGAATACATCTTCCAGAGCATCTTCCGATGGTGGAAACGGACTTGATTCAGCGAAGCTCACAGCTTCCTCAGCTTCTTTCCTTGCCTTCTCATCAATCTTCTTTATCTGAGTCTGGGATAGTATCTTTTGCTTCAACAACTTCTCTCGGAATGTGACAATTGGATCTCTCGCTCTCCACCTCTTGAGCTCACTTTCTGATCTGTAATGACCTACACCAAAATCAGGATCTCCGAGCATGTGTCCAAGATATCTATAGGTCTTACATTCTATTAGACTGGGACCTTCACCATTACGAGCCCTTTGCACTGCTGTTTCAACAGCACTATACACTTCCAGAACATCCATGCCATCAACAACAGAGCCAGAAATGCCGTAACCTGATGCTCTGTCTGCAATGTCTTGCACTTTGAAGGCTTTCTGGGTTGATACAGAGATGGCATAAAGATTGTTCTCACAAATAAAAACCACAGGAAGATCCCAAGCCGCAGCTAGACTGATTCCTTCGTGAAATCCTCCAGTGTTTGTAGCGCCATCTCCAAAGAATGAAACACAGACCTGATCTGTACCTCTGCGTTGAATGGAGTAGCCAACACCAGCAGAAATTGGATTTCCAGCACCTACAATACCACTGCAGGCCACTATTCCAATCTCAGGATCAGAAATATGCATAGAACCACCTTTGCCTTTGCAATAACCTGTTTCCCGTCCCCAGATTTCAGCCATCATCTTCTTCATGCTTCCGCCCTTAGCTATGCAGTGTCCATGGCCGCGATGAGTGCTTACAATATAGTCCTCCTTTCTGAGGTTTGCACATGTTCCGACAGCTACAGCTTCCTGTCCGATATAGAGATGGAGTAGACCAGGTGTTGCTATTCTTCCCTCGCTGTAAGATGTATGAACTGCTTCCTCAAACTCTCTTATTCTTACCATCTGAGTGTACATCTCAATGAGCTTGGTTTTTTTCAAAGACTTCACAGATCCAGATATTTTCCGATGTGATACCTGACCAAGGTCATAAGTCTTTCTTAGTTTCCAATGAAAATCCACGCTGTTGACAATTTGTATGAACGCTGCAAAGGAACTTAGTCACTCTCCGCTTGATATCAGAAAGTGGAATCGCAATTGATGTGATGTCAAACTAATCAAGATCTGCGAAGATAACTTTGACTGCCTGTTGGGTTTCCAACAATTCGAAACCTCGCTCCCAATCATCAAGAGCAATCCTATGGGTTATTAGTGGTCTGACATCAATAAGCTTTTGACTCATCAATCGCAAAGTCGTAACCCAAGCAGAAGGAATTGACCCCCATGTACCACTCATCTTCAGTTCCTTCTCAGCCATCAGGTCAATGTTCATCTCTGTTGGTCCCCCAATTATACCTATTATCGAGATGCGTCCAGCCACCCTCACGAACTCTAATGCTTGGTTACCTGCTCGAAGCGCGCCAGAAGCCTCAATCACTGTATCAGCACCCAACCCATTTGAGTGTTCTTGAACCAATCCGAGAGGATCGCTCTCAGTATCAACGTTGATAATGAGATCTGCACCGGTTGCTTTCGCGATATCAAGCCTAGTGGTATCAGATGTGGTACCTGTGACAATCACTTTCCCTGCACCCATTACCTTGGATATCTGAACTGCAAGCAGACCTATTGGTCCGGGACCTTGCACAACTACAACATCACCCGGACGAACCAGATTATTATCGACAATAGCATGGACCACACAAGCTGTCGGTTCTGCAAGTGCAGCTTCATCTAAGGATACATTTGGAGGAACACGGTGAAGGATATATCCTGGAACGGTGAGGTACTTTGCAAAAGACCCGTTGACAGTAAAACCTAGTATTCTTTGGCCGGTTGCTGTACACCTATTCACGTGTCCGGTCATGCATTGATAGCAATGTCCACAATGTGCTCGGGGAGGAGACACAACACGGTCTCCAACTTGAATGTCTGTCACTGCATCGCCAGTTTCAACTACCTTGCCAACATATTCATGTCCCAATACAATCGGCGGTTTATAGAATGTACTATCATGCTTGATGTGTAGATCAGTGCCGCAGATTCCTGTGGCTAGGATTTCTAGGAGCACTTCATCACTCGCGGGTCGCGGTACTTTGACTTCCTGCAATTCAACATTACCAACTCCCTTGGTGGTTTTCATTAATCCTCTCAAGCACTAAACACCGCAAGGTGCAAGTCTGTTGATTTAAAAAGTCTTACTCACTATTTGATTAAAGAACGCATGCCGAACCCAATTTAAGTAGATTTGTATAATTCAGAGGAAAAGGATGATGGTCACATGAAACCGAGAGAGAGATTCCATGCAGCTGTGAATCATGAAGAACCAGACCGCGTCCCGCTGGATTATTGGACTACACCTCAAGCTTATGAGAATCTGAGAAACTATCTGGGAATCACCGCTCCAGAAACTCAAGAATGGGGGATTATGTCTTCATGGAAAACATCAGAAGACTTGCTGAAACGACTCAATGTGGATTTCAGACGCGTCTACATGAAAACCGCAGCCTCCTTTAAACCTCAACCACTCCCGGATGGTTCTATTGAAACCGAGTTCAAATGCGGATTGAAAATGATTGGCGGATATGAGGAGGTTACATATTATCCATGGGCAGAGTTCACTGAAGTCGAACAAGTTGAAGAGTTCCAGTGGATTGATGCGGATGATCCTTCTAGAATGGATGGAGTTAGGGAATGGGCTAGGTATCTCCACGAAGAAACTGACTATGCAGTTGTGGGTATGGTGGGTGGGCCTTGGGGAGTCACCGAGGTAGTCGCTCACTATATGAGAGGTTTCCACAAGTTCCTCGTTGACTTACTGCGACGACCTGACCTCGCTGAGGCAATGTTGGAAAAAAGTATGGTACTTGCTTTGGAGATGAATCGGGTTTTTCTTGATGAAGTAGGAGAATTCTTGGATATTGTACAAGTAGGAGACGATCTTGGTCATCAGGATGGACTCATCATCAATCCGAGAATATATAGAAGCCTAGTAAAACACCGACACAAGAAGATCTACAGTGATATCCACAATAGGGCACCGCATGTTAAGATTCTCTTTCATTCGTGTGGAGCAGTTGAGCAATTAATAGAAGACTTAATTGAAGTGGATGTAGACATCCTGAATCCAATCCAGCCATTAGCAAAGGGCATGAATTCAACTGAACTTAAGAGAAAATACGGAAACAGACTGTCGTTTCATGGAGGGATTGACCTTCAGCATGCTATGTCTGCACAGGGCACGTTAGAAGATGTACGCACAGAGGTCGACACAAGGATTAATGCACTTGCACCTGGTGGTGGATACATTCTCGCTCCTGCACATAATATTCAACCAGAATCCACACCAGAGAAGATCCTAGAGTTATATGATTACGCTACGACAAGAGGAGTGTATCCCCTCAAATAGAACTGATCATGGGATGGGTTTTTCTCTGTGAGGTTCATTTTGGTTTAGTAATTGGATCATAGACCTCATTACTTCTCCCAACGATAGATACAGTAGTCATCACCCTGCATCATACATTTGGGTACAGTCATAGAGAGTTCTGGATCAACAGCTTGGGCAATCCCCTCATCTATCTTAGTGACCCAGTGGCAGATATCTTCATTCGCACCTTTAGCACGAAATGTATCAATCCATGGACAGGCAGTCACTTTTAGGTCAATCTGGTCTACGTTTAGTTCTGCAATTTCTAGTTCAAAACCAAAAAAAGGGTGTGCTGCAGCAAAGAATTCGTAGATAGATCTCAAATCACCTTTTCTGAGTCCTCCGTCTTTGACACCTTGTTCTCCTAGTTCCAATCCATGCAATCGATTAGCCTCTCCCAGAGCTGCAAGACCAGACTCTCCGAATTTCTCCCTAACGGTTTCCACGTACACTGTGTGTGCAGCGGCAACGGTAGACATTCCCACAATCCTGACTTCATCAGCAGATGGTTTATGCATTCCATATTCCTCCATTTAGCTAGACTTAGTTTTCTTCTCTCTCGCCTTGATTATCTTCTTCATGGCGGATTCCATTCCCTTTTCAAGTGGTTCAATTTTATGAGTCGATAGAATCTCCTTCGTCTTTTCTCTAGCAACCTCTTCAATAGTCTTGGAACCCCTCTTCTCCCACTCAGGACGTGAGGTTCTATTACTAATAAGAGGATGCCATTGCTCGTCAAGAAGATGCTTCTTTGTGAATCGCAAAGCATCAGGTGAGTTCAGATGATTCTTATCATGTCCAACGGTTGCGATAAGATCCACAGCTAGAGTTTCCGGAGTGACCTTGATACCTTTGGAAACACGTTTAATAGCCCCACAGATATCATTGCTGATCGCAAACATCTCATAACTAGCTGTGACTCCTGCCTCAACGATTCCATATACTGCATCATGAACCACATCTGCACCTGACATAGTTGCAATTAGAGCATTCATCATGTTCTCATAGGCAGCCTGTTGATCTGGAACTTTCGAATCAATCACTCCTGCAGCACCATAATATGGGAGACCATAGTAATGAGCCATCTGACAGAAAGCCGCATGGATCAATCCATTTTCTGGTGATCCATAGGCTGCAGTACCAAATCTTTGGTCCATGATAGTTGCACAAGACCCCCACATAATAGGAGTTCCTGGACCCATTAATTGTGTAAGAACTACTATCGCATGATTTTCTGCGATTCCTTGCACAATGGTTCCTGCAAGTGTGACAGGTCCACTAGCACTCGACAGCAGACCCGTGCTAATATCAAAGGGAATTCTGTATTTAGCGCATTCTAGAACCATGTCAATGATTTCTTTCGTGTATTTCAAGGGTGGCACATTGTTGAATCCTGTATCGATGATAGACGATCTTTTGATAAACTCCTCTTCCCCCCCAGCATAGATCTTTGCCATCTCTATGACATCTCTCCACCCTTCTGGAGTTAATGCCACTAGACTCATGTGTTTCTCAGCACTCTTGAACATTGCCAGAGCCATTTCTTGCTCCCAGATTGTTTTTGGAACATCCTGAGGTAGAATGTGAGGTTTGATGTAGTCAACAGTTGGGAAGTAATCTGCTAGAAGTGTAAACTCCTCCAAGTCTTTGATTGTAGACAGTCGGCGCTCTCCTGTTTCTAGGTCGATTGTATAATGTGCACCAAATGCATTTGTGAAGTAAGACTTACCATCACCAATGACAATGTTGTATTTTGGATTTCGAGCTACAAGCTTATGTCTTCTAGGACTCTTCTGAAGAGCATCATGAACAAGATATTCAGGGATTTTAGCAGCCTTCGTTTTGTCATCAACAATTGCTCCAGCATCCGTAAGTACCTTCAAAGCTTTATCATGTTGGATGACTATACCCACTCGCTCAAGAACCTCCATTGCTGCTGAATGAACAGCAAGAATCTCACCACGACTTAGTAATCTATACATTGAATTCCTCCTATTTCTTTATTCAATTTCCTACCAATTTTTTCGCCAGACGTACTGCATCAACTGCATCTCCAGCCCAACCATCCGCTTCAATTTCATCGGCCCATTCTTGAGTGGTTGGAGCTCCGCCTATTATTACCTTGACAGCTTCTCTCAGCCCTGCTTCTTTTAACTTCTCGATCACCTCTTTTTGCGCGGGCATGGTTGCAGTGAGAAGAGATGATAATCCCAGAATATCAGGTTTCTCTTTTTTCACCATCTCCACAAAAGAATCAGATGAAATATCCTCTCCAACATTCAACACCTCGAACCCATCAGCCTCAAGAAGCGTTCCAACAATATCCTTGCCAATACTATGGATATCACCTGCAACTGTTCCGATCATCACTTTTCCAGCTGTAGTCATCTCAATTTTGGAGTCCTTTATCACAGGAAGAAGCACTGACATACCAGCTTTCATAGCATCTCCAGCCATAACTAATTCAACTAGAAAAACCTCTCCTGCACTAAACGAATCGCCGACTTCTTTCACACCTTTAGCAAGACCTTGTGTAATTGCATCCAATGGTGGAATATCAGATTCTAATGCCTTCTTAGCAAACTCTATTGATTTCTCGGAGTCACCTTCAATAACCGCATTTTTCAGTTCTTCAAGAATTGAAGCCGTCACTTCAAATCTCCTCCTCTATTACTCCAAATCAACAGACTTGCTTACTTATATCTCTAATCGTGGAAGTTAACAAAATTCAAGATAGATTGTTTAAGTTACTTTAAACAGTGGTTAGATTTTGATGATTGAAAAATAAAGGAAGCCTGAGGTGATCCTCAGGCTCATAATGAATTACTCTGGTGAGAGTGAGGAATAGATAGCGTCCATGTCGATGTTCTGCTTCTGCATTCTTCTGGCGAAGTAGACAAACCATAACGCCGAGAAACCATATTGCACGCACATCGATATGATCGACAAGAATGCGGCTCCTTGGAAGAATCCTATTAGCAGGAATAAGGCCGTTGGTAGCATTATGACTCCAATCCACGACATCAACGCGATTCCTAAGAACTCAGGTTGTGGCCTAATACTTCCCTCGTATAATGGCCGTCTCAAGAACGGTAATTGTAACGCCGCCATCGACTGGAATATCATCTCAATTCCCCACAGGCCAACCAGAGATGTCACAACAGCTAAGAATCCACTAAGACCAGGAACAGCATAAGCAAATGCGAATGGTGCTCCAAATATGAAGTAGTAAAGAATTGCATAAGTGGGTGTGTGATATTTTGAAAGCTTACCGAAGATAGATGGCATCATTCTGTCAAGAGAAGCTTGGAAGAACCCTCTTGTAACCCATGCCATGTTTATCGGCGTCGCCGTCAAACCAATCACTACTGGTGACAGTAATATCCAACCTGAGATAATCGGGTTGCCTGCGAGAACCGCAGTGAACGTTCCAAGACCTCCTTGAAACACTCCTGTTTGCGTCAGATTTCCGGATGCCGCTGCTACTGCATACTCACTCGAGAATGTGCCAAACGTTCCTTGGAATAACGCAGCACCACCAGCAAGCAGTCCCGCCAAAATCAGTCCACCAAGAACTTGAGCGAGGACAAGGTTCTTTGCTGGATCTGCAACCTCACCACCATAAAGTAGTATGAGGTACGGCCACGTCAACCCTATTGGCCATATCGTTGCCAAGAGGGTCATTTCAATACTAAACGCTGGTGCAGCATATCCTGCCGCTGCCGCAACCGTTTGAACTTCAGCATATGCACCTGCACCCCAGACTGAATCCCAGCGAGCTGATACATTCGTAGCTGGTGTTGCAACTAGTACAAGTATTGCCATAATCCATCCGATTGTTGAGAACAAGCCTCCAGCCATTTGTATCCGCGGTTCCATCTTTAACAACGGTCCGAGGTAGGCAATAATTGAGAATATAGCCATGAGCAGTATTGATATGAAAACCAATACCATTGGATTGGCTGTTGATAATGTGCCACCGAGACCTGTCATAGCAGCATTATTTGTAACTGCGCCCCATTGTGCAAACGCAGCACCTAAGAATACTAGAAATAGATAGAACTCACTTGTCTTAATAATTGGGTTAGCGATTATTCCACGCCAAACTGCTATTGTACCTGCAACAGGATTAAAACCTCTTGCAGATATCTGATACAGTCCTGAGGAACGAGGCATGGCCATCGACAATAATGTCATCATTACTGTGTAGATGAGCATGAACAACATACCTATTCCCCAAGTCATCCCAGCGTTAATTCCGGGATACATGTCCTGAAGGATACCAACGAATAGCCATTGATATGTCCCTAGGCTCGCACCTAGGATTGCGAATAGGGATGTCCAAGTACCGAAGTACTTAGTCAGCCCTGATGTCGGTCTAAGAAATAGTACTTCTGACATCAATCTCTCCTTCCTTTTTCTATCTCCTCTCCAGAAACAACGTGGGAGAAGATGAATCATCTGTGAATAATTGGTGTGATATAAGACTTTGCGTCGAATTTAATCTTACAATGGTAACTTAAAGGACTTAAACACGCTAGATTGGTTTGGAAGATTAATTAGCAATAGGACTTCAATTGTTGGGCAAACCCTAAATCAGTTCGGAATAGATTATGCATCAATTGAGAGTGGTGCGTGTGACGAATGAGAAGTCTGACAAGTTGTTTGTTAGATCAGACTACATCACCAGATGTAGATGGTGCGGAACTCCTTACAGTCCAGAGTGGGTGTCTACTCAATCAGGGAGAATATACTGTAGCACTGAGTGTCAATCTGCAGAACAATCAGGATGTGGAAAAGTCGGAGGTTCATGTTCAATTGTAATAGGATTAATCATAGTGATGATGGCCTTCATTTCTGCACTGCTCAATCCGGGAGTCCTAAATTCTGTTGCTTTTGCGGTCTTCACTTACGCGGGTTTCTTTATACTATCAGGATTCTGTATCTTGGCTCAAGCAATCGAGGGATCGACTTACAAAGACAGGAAAGACAGGTATAGAGACTCACAACTTATGGTGTGCGAGTATTGCAATCATATTCCTCCTCCAGGTACTGTCGTCTGCGATAATTGCGGAGCTTCTCTTGCAGATGCAGATTTTTCATCCGACCCTTGGCCTGAGTGGTTTGTGCCGCCCAAACCCACGAAGATATTCGGGCCATGTAGAAACTGCGGAAGATCGTTTGTATACCCGGTTCTCAGTGCAGATGGCAGAGATAGATGTCCTAAATGTGGAAACCCCGTATGACAGTTATCTTGATTGATTTCAGAGCCATCCCTGTAAATCAGTAAACGATTTGAACAAGATAGTACTGACGCCATGGTCGAGGTTTCTTGACAATTTCTATATACTCATAATCGAGGAGTCCGAGTCCCACAAGATGATCTTTCGGATCTTCATCATCATAGAAGAGAATTTGTCGGAGTAGGTTGATGAGATTTTGGACAATTGATTTGATTTCATCAGAGCGCAGGACTTGAGCGTCGGGATTATCGATGAAGTATTTGTCAATACTCTTTGCGATCTTCGCCCCCAGAAGATACCTACCTAATAGACCTACAATCATGGCTGCAAATGCAAAGATCATGATATAAGGTGCAATAGCGCCAATAACAGGAGTTTGAGGTGCAATCAATCCGATGATGAGAACAACGAACACAACGGGCACCGCTACCTGCCACATTCCTTCAGTATAAGATTGATATCTAGCAAGTCTAAGGCTTTCAGGATGACTAGTAGCTAACCTGGCCATTTTAATCAGTCTACGTCTAAGCTTCTTCCAATTCTGCCCAAAGGTTTCACCAAGAGTCCCCTGCTCGACCATTTTGTCAACAAAGCTTAGATTATAGTAGATGTGCGAACGATATGCGTCTATATGATAGATTGCTTTTCTAATGTCATCAGGGTCAGCATCAGCATCCTTCGAGGATCCTGATTCCCTCCGACGTTCTGCTCTCCTTCGCCTACTTCTTCTTGACACTATATCAAACTCCCATAATGGTTTATGCGGATGCAGCGATGGCAATAACTTCATCGGTGGGACTTGCAGGTAGGTCAATGACAAAAGCACTGAGCATTCCCTGTGTATATGATGAACCAGGATTCACACACAAAGTACGACCAATGTGTTCCAAACCAGCAGATTCGTGAATGTGTCCATGCAATCCTAAAAGAGGCTGATATTCCTCAATGACTTTTCGAACGCTCTTGCTTCCAACAGGAACCATCTCAGGAGACCCATACCTAATTTTGACCTGAGCCTTTTCATCCAATTTAGGTGCCGAATCAATTACTGTTCCGTATGGAGGTGCATGGAAGTTGCAGACAAGCCCCTCGTATGATTGTGCCCGATTGAATTCTTTTTCGAGCTTTTCCAATAGCTCATCCTCAGGACATTCCCGTGGAGTATCCCAAGGCGTTGAATTGACCCATTCGCATGTTATCATTTGATAATTATCATCAAGATCAACAACCTGGTAAAGAGGAAAGATTATCCTGTCACTCGCATTGATTAGTTCGTCAATATCAAGAGCGTCATCGTTTCCAGGACTCATTATAACCATGACATCTGAAGGTACTTTTTCTTCAATGAGTTCAATCCACATTTTCATTCGTTTGAGCATCAATTCTTGAAACAAGGCTGTGACTTTCTCAGGGTTGGCCTGAAGTTCTTTTAGCTCTGGTTCTGTAGTTAAAAACCAATAGAACCCCCTCTTTTCATATATCTGCTTCGCTCGATCTAGGTCTTTTTCTGATTTGTATTTCTCCTTACTCCCCCAAGGAGAAGACCACCATAAACCTGGTTTTTCCTCAACAATTGGAACAACGGCTTTTCCTGTGAGGTCCCCGCACATCATTACAATGTCACACTTGTAGGCTTCATGCACACGCACCATTTTTCGTTGTACCGGAACACTGCCATGGGCATCACAAGCAAAGAAGATACGGGTCAATTTTAAACCTCTTAAAGCAGCGGCCGAAATAGATATTTAAAGGTTTCAGAACTTTCGCTTGGAAATTGCGATTGCGAGAGAGTCTGCGATGGATATTGATATCGAAGAACAACAAAAATTCGTCAGTGAAGCACTCAGAATTATTGATGCGGCTAATGAGCAGGGAATAATTCTGAGGTTGATGGGTGCTATAGCAATCAGACTTCACAGCCCAGAACATGCATATCTTCACGAGAAGCTAGGGAGGTTCATAACCGACATAGATTTCGTAGCCTATGAAAAACAAACTTCCAAGATAGAGAAGTTCTTTGAGAGTCAGAATTATTCACGGAGGCTGCTGGCATTCAGTTTCGCAATGGGGGGAAGGATGATTTTTACAAACAACGCTGATGGAAGGCATATTGATGTGTTTCTGGATAGGCTTGAGATGTGCCATAAAATTGAGTATAAGAAAAGGCTCGAGATTGATAGTCCAACAGTTCCACTCGCCGAGTTGTTACTGCAGAAGATGCAGATTGTTAAAATCAGTGAGAAAGACATCATAGACACAACGATGCTTCTATTGGCCCATGATTTGGGAGAGAGTGATGCAGATACAATCAATGCTAAACACATTGCTGATATTCTCTCTAAGGAATGGGGATTCTACTATACGGTTACTACCAACCTGAAAAAAGTTGCATCTCTGATGCGAGAATTTGATGTACTTGAGGAGAAGGACAAGGATATCGTTGGCAATAGAATCGACAAGCTCCTAAAGATTCTAGATGATAAACCAAAGAGTAGATCTTGGAAGATGAGAGCTAGGGTGGGTACATCAAAGAAATGGTATAAGGATGTAGACACTCCTGGAAGTTAAATCACATCCTTATGGATCCTTCTTTGTGATAATAACTGTGCAGAAATCACCACCCTTCTGGAGATGTGTTTCACCAACTTCGGGAGGTGTCTTTGCTGCGAGTTCTGGATTCCAACCCTCGACAAATCCGTTATCGAAGAGCTCCAAAATCGGACAGACTATCTTCAGATAGTCTTCAGACAAGCCCTCATCTTTGAAAGCCGGGACAAGGGCTGGCACCGGACACCTACGCCAATGAATTACAACACGATCCTCTGCGATCTCAACTATCTCTGGATTGAAAACCTTTGTTCCTCCAAAAAGCTCTCCTAGTGTCACCAAATCGTTCTTCCCAATGGCTTTTGCCGCAGTCTTACCCGCATGAAAACCTGCATCATAGTTTGCTTTCTTGAGGTCCTCAAGTATTTCATCACCATACTTACCAGGAAGACGATGGATAAGATATGATACTATCAAACACCTTGTCGCTATCTCTCCGGCGACTAGTTCATTACATAGATCCCAAGTGAGTTCTTGATCTGACAACATAATCACCTTTTTTGTTTCAATCTCAAAATCTAGAAAGTAATTTGCACCTTGATGGATTGTGATGTGTCTTTTTCCAGAGCTACTTCAAATGCTTCTGATACCTTCTCCAGAGGAAACTTGTGAGTAATCAATGATTTTGCATCAATCTTCCCACTTTCCAAAAGTTTCAGAGACACCTCAAACTCCTTCATGTGATTCCAATAACCATATCCCCATGATCCAGTTAATCTTACTTCTTTGGTCACTAATGAAAACATGTTGATGGGAATTTGATCTAGGAAGATACCAGTTGCGACAATTATACCTTGACGTCGGACCACATTGATGCCTTCGTCAATCACTGGTGCTGTTCCTCCTACAGCCTCAATCACCTTATCGACACCTTTTCCAGAAGTCAGTTCCATTATTCTCTCGACTGTATTCTCATTTCTTGCATTAATGGTAGCTGTGACTCCAAATCGCTTAGCAGCTTTCAACTGATACTCGTGAGTGCCAGTGATATAGACTTCTCTTGCTCCAGCTAATTTTACTATTTGAGCAGCAAAAAGCCCGATAGTCCCAGCACCGAGTATAACCACTGAGTCTTCAAGTGACACTTCAGCTCGTTTGACAGCACGTGCAGCTACTGCTGTGCAGTCGAGAGTTGCTGCTTCTTCGAAGGATGTCTTCTTTCCAATTTTAAAACATCTGTCCTCAGGAGCTATGCAATATTCAGCTAGACCACCAATGTAGTAGAAACCTATGAGCCCTGAGTTCTCACAGAGATTAACCAGTCCAATCTTGCACCAGTCACATTTGCCGCAGCTAATGGGAGGTTCTACTACGACTCGGTCTCCCTCCTGTAGAGATTCGACACCTTCGCCAAGTTTCTCAACTTCTCCAGCTAGTTCGTGACCAGGGACGTATATGCCTTCCCCTAAAACTGAGGAGATTGGGATGAAGGTTTTCTCTTTGAAGAGATGCAAGTCACTTCCACATATTCCTGCGGCCCTTACTTTCAACAAGACCCAACCTGCGGGAATATCTGGTATATCAATTTCCTCGACACGCAAATCCCTAGGACCGTATAGGATACTAGCTTTCATCTTTCGCAATATGCAGAACCTCCTCAAGAAGATGTCCTGATGTTGCGAACTACATAAACATTTCCGCATAAAATTCTCGAAATGAGGGATAGTTTTAGAAATTCCCTTTGGCATACTTGATTTGAAATTTAATAACATACAAACCAGAATATGTGGAGAACTTGAGCATTGACAGAAGTCTTTGCGAAGCTAATGAACAAGGGACTCAAATATGATGAACACGCCAAGTTCGCATTTGAAACAGGTGATGAGTCGACCGCCAAAGATTTGATTGATAGATTGCAAGTCTCCTTTCCTAAGACCGCTTTGGTCAATTCCTTCGTTCCCCAACACCAACCCATGAAAGCGATTAGCCTCACTGTTTGCTTTTAGTCCATCATCGCCCATCAGTCTTCTGATAGCTTCCACATAGACAACATGGGAATCTGCAAGAGTGTTCATGTTGGCTCTTCGAACATCTTCTGCACTTGGGTCTGACTTAATTCATCACTTTCCATTATGAGTTATCACCAAAAATGTGAGATGTATCTTAAAACTCCTCTGAGAAGAAGTATTTTGTATCTTAATTGGTAGAGGTCCATTCGATAGGTTATATAAACTGGGAATATCCTCGTTCATTCAGATAGGTGATCAATTTGCTTGCAGAGAGAAATTTAGATGTTCCCGCTAGCCAGGTCCGTGAAATTTACAACAAGATTATTGGTAGAACTGATGTCTTTGATATGACAGTTGGCATACCGGATTTTGATACACCAGAGTACATCAAGAAAGCTGCAAAGAAGGCTCTTGATGAGGGATTTACAAAGTACACTCACAATGCTGGTTATATTGATGTGAGAGAAGCCCTCGCTCAGAAACTCAAACATGACAATAACATTGAAGCTAATCCTGAAACCGAACTAATCTGCACAGCAGGTGGTATGGGAGCTCTTGTTCTTGCAAACATGGTCATCATAAATCCAGGAGAGGAGGTGATCTATCCAGACCCAGGATTTGTGAGTCATTATGCACACATTAGACTAGCTGGAGGTGTGCCAGTTCCAGTTCAACTGAAGAAGGAAAATCGGTTCGGTCTCCTAGCAGAGGATATTGAAAACAAGATTACTTCCAAGACAAAGATGATAGTACTTAATTCACCAAATAATCCAACTGGTGGAGTTATTTCCAATAGGGAATTGAAAAGGATTGCAGAATTGTGTATTGAAAAGGATTTGTACGTGATTGCTGATGAAGCATATGAGAAATTTAGATACACGGAAGAAGATCCTTTGTTCATTGGTTCACTCCCTGGAATGAAGGAGAGAACTATTTCAATATTCTCGCTTTCTAAGACCTATGCAATGACAGGATGGCGTATTGCTGTCGCTACAGGATCCAGCGAGTTAATTGGTGCAATGACAAAACTACAGGAACATGTTATAGCTATGCCAACTTCTATAGCACAAAAAGCTGCAGCTGCTGCAGTAATTGGTCCCCAAGATTGCATCGATGAGATGTTGCAGACATTTCGACAACGACGGGACTTAATCACAAAAGGACTAAACGATATCGAAGGAGTTGAGTTAGAACCTCCCGGAGGCTCTTTCTATGTATTCCCCGATGTATCTGCATATGGTATAAAGTCATACGATCTTGTTTACAAACTCCTAAATGAAACGAATGTCGTCGTAGTTCATGGAACAGCTTTCGGTCAATATGGTGAAGGATTTCTTAGGCTTTGCTATGCTGTTTCTACTGAGAGGATTACTGAAGCACTCAGTCGATTAGATAGTTATCTACCAAAATTACTGCATTAATTGCGTCAGATGCGAAAAGTAATGAATAGAAAAATCGGTAGTGTGTAAGATGATTTCCCGCAGTAAGCGGCTAAAGCAACGAATGCTTGAAGCTGAACCAACGATATCATCAGAGAGAACTGTACTTTTCACAAACTATGTGAAAGAACATTGGTCTGAACCTTCAATCCTGAGGAATGCTGGTGCATTTGCTCATGTTCTTGATAATATGACCATTAGAATAGAACCAGAGGAACTCATTGTTGGTAATATGGGACCAACTCCTCGTTCATGTCAGGTTTTTCCCGAGTATAGTTGGAAATGGATTGAAGAAGAACTAGATAGGTTCGACAAGAGAAGGACTGAACGATTTGTAATCAGTGACAAGGATAAGAAGGATCTACGTGAGGTCTTCAAGTTCTGGGAAGGAAAGAGTACCGCTGAAATTGCTGGAATTGCAATCCCCAAAGAGTCAATCAGAGCCTCGAAGGCAGGTTTATTCACAATAGGAGCTCCGGGTACAGGAATTGGGCATGTCATTGTGGATTACCAAAACGTTCTGAGGAAAGGTCTCCTTGGAATCTTGGATGAAATAGAAAACAAAGAGGGAGAGTACTATGATGCTGTCCGTACTGAGATCATGGCGGTTCTCAGGTTCGCTGAACGATTCTCAGATCATGCATCTGAGCTAGCAGAGCAAGAAACCAATGAGCAACGCAAAGGTGAGCTGATTGAGATTGCTAGAATCTGCAAGAAAGTTCCAGCTGAGCCTGCGGAGTCATTCTACGAAGCTATTCAGTCCTTCTGGTTCATCCATTTGTTGATACAGACCGAGTCCAACGGACATTCTATTTCCACAGGTAGGTTTGATCAGTTCATGAATCCGTTGTATAGTGCAGACATCAAGAACAAGCGTATAGACAAAGAAGCTGCTCTTGAACTGCTCGAGCTGCTTTGGGTTAAAATGACCTCTCTAATCAAAATAAGGAATGAGTACTATAGTATAGCATTTGCTGGTCATCCAATGTTTCAGAACCTTACGATTGGGGGCCAGAATGCTGATGGAACAGATGCGACAAACGAACTAACAAGATTAATCCTTCAAGCCACTGAGAACATTCGAGTCACTCAACCTAGTGTTTCCTTCCGGTGGCATAAGAACACTCCAGAGGACATCAAACTCCAAGTAGTTGATGTAATCTCTAAGGGTTTGGGCATGCCGGGACTCTTCAATGATGATGCAATTATTCCAATGATGATTGAAAAAGGCACCAAACCATCTGAGGCTCATGAATATTCCATTATTGGTTGTGTTGAACCTGTTGTTGGAGGAAAATCAGATCCGAGACAAAACATTGGATACGTTAACCTGCCCAAGATACTCGAAGTCACTCTTAACAATGGTCGGGACCCAAAGACGGGTAATCTGGTTGGGAGAGAAACTGGTGACCCTCGAACCTTCAAATCATTTAATGACCTTTGGTTGGCATTTGAAGAACAGATTGACTACACGATTGAATTACTAACTCGGGCAGATAGAGTTGCAGCTGGAATACTAGCTGAGAATACACCCACACCCTTCATTTCGTCTCTTCTCGAGGGATGTAATGAGTCAGGGAGGACATTGCAGGAAGGTGGAGCGGTTTACAACTCAGGCGGAATCATGGGTGTTGGAATAGCAATTGTAGCAGACTCGCTTGAGATTCTCAGAAAATACATTTTCGAGGAGAATGAGATATCAATGGATGAACTCCTTCAGGTCCTGGCAAACGATTACGAGGGGCACGAGGAATTGAGGGTTAGACTAGAGAATGATCCATCAAAGTATGGTAATGACATTGAAAGAGTAGACATTCTTGCGAGAGATACAAGCAGAACATTTTGCAATTCAATTCAAAGTAGAATGACAACGAGAAACGGTCCATATCACGGAGCCCTCTTTTCAGTGTCAATGTATATCCCACAAGGGGAGGTCCTCGGAGCAACTCCAGATGGAAGAAAAGCAGGTCACATGATTTCAGATGGAGTTTCACCCACTCAGAATAGGGATGTCAATGGTCCTACAGCCGCAATGAAATCAGTTGCGAGGCTCGACCATGGACTGTGTTACAACGGCACTCTGTATAATATGAAATTCACACCTGACTTTTTCGATACTGAGTCGAGAAGGAAGAAATTCATTGGTATGGTTGATGCATATTTCGAGATGGGAGGGTTTCATGTTCAATACAATGTTGTATCCAGAGAAATCCTTGAGGATGCTAAAGTCAACCCTATGCAACACAGAGACCTCATTGTACGTGTAGCAGGGTATAGTGCGTACTTCATCGAGCTTGACCCATTTGTGCAAGACGAAGTGATAGCAAGAACAGAGTTCTCTTGAGAACTCTCTTTAACGACAGATTTAACATTTCCATGAGATAGTATGCACTTGTTAAGCAGATACTGAGTTGTGACAAATGGGTTATGATGTCGTTACTTTTGGCGAAGTAATGCTTCGCCTTTCACCTCCTGACTTCAAGAGATTTGAACAGACGGAGAGCTTCAATGCTCATGCAGGCGGGGCTGAGATGAACGTAGCTGTTGCCTGTGCACGATTAGAACTAAATTCTGCATATGTCACTAAATTAGGTGACAACTCTATTGGACATTTCATTCGAAACAAGGCTAGAGAACATGGAGTTGACACATCACACATTCTATGGGATCCAGATAGTCGATGTGGAGTCTATTTCGTGGAGTTCGGAGCAGCACCCAGAACGAATCGAGTCATCTATGATCGCAAGGAGTCAGCTATTAGTAAGATAAAACCAGGAGAGGTGGATTGGAAGAAGATTCTGAAGGGAACCAAACTTTTCCACACTAGTGGCATCACTCCAGCACTAAGTTCGAATTGTGCAGAAGCAACTGAGGAAGTACTCAGGATTGCAAAGGAACAAGGTGTGAAGGTGTCATACGATGTGAACTATAGAGGAAAACTGTGGACACCCAAGGAAGCTCAGAATTTCACCGAACCTGCCTCTGAATTCATTGACATCTTGATCACCACGGAAGAGGACACGAAAGTTGTCTATGGGATTGAAGGAAAGAACTTCGAGGACGTTGCAGGCAAACTGATAGATAAGTTTGGGTTTGAAGTTGTTGTCATCACCCTCAGAGAAACTCCATCTGTCTGGTTGAACAGGTGGTCAGTCTTTGCCTATTCTGATAGCAAGGTGTACAGAAGTCCAGTCTATGATGTAGAAGTCGTTGACCGTTTGGGTGGCGGGGACTCATGCAGTGCTGGATTCATCTATGGATATCTTGAGCTGAAGGACTTGCAGAAGGCGGTAGACTTCGGTTCAGCGTTCTCAGCACTGAAACACTCAGTTCCTGGAGACCTTGCATTTATTTACAAATCAGAGGTGGAGAAGCTCATTAAAGGACGCGAAAGAGGGCTTCGTATCGATAGGTGAGGCGCGATGTGGACAAAGGAAAAAGCAATGAAACTAATCTATTACACCGGTCTAATCCCGATAATCAGAGTTGATTCGGCAGATATTGCTTTCAAAGTTGCTGATGCATTTCTTGAAGGAGATATCAACATTATTGAAGTTACAATGAGCGTACCTGGTGCAATTGATGTTGTAAAACAGCTTATCGAGAACTATGGTGACAAGGTTCTGATTGGTACTGGAACCGTTCTTGATGCAAAAATGGCGCAGGAGGTCATCAAAGCAGGAAGTGAGTTTATCGTAAGTCCAAACTACTCACGTAATCTGATTGAATCTGCTAAGAAACACAATAAACCGATCATTCCGGGGGCTCTCACGCCTACGGAGATTTTCGATGCATATACATTGGGAGCTGATGCTGTGAAGGTCTTTCCTTGTGGCACAGTGGGGGGTGCAGCCTATCTGAAAGCCATCCGAGGACCTTTACCCGACATTCCACTTGTTCCAACAGGCGGAGTGAATCTGGAAACCGCAGGACCGATGCTAGAAGCAGGAGCTTACGCACTGGGAGTTGGTGGAGCCATTACTGACAAGAAGGCAATCAAGGAAGGGCGATTCGAGTTGATTACTGAAAATGTCAGAAAATTCCTTGATATTATTAAGACTCATAGAAGTTAGGTAAGGGAGAGAACATGGCTAGTACGATAGAAGGGTATGATAGGGATAGACTAGTGAGAGCAATTGAAAAGAAAAAGTTTGGTGAGCTTGAAAAGTTTGCCCTCAATAATGCTGGAAATCACAAGGTATACAAATTAAGACAAGTGCTTGAGATGTTTGATCCAGTTCATTTGTCATTGTACATGGTTGGCGTGTGTGGAAGAAGAATCAAAGTGAAACTCAATACCTATGATTTTCCTGATGGAGAACATAGAGTAGGAATTGAATTTCTTGAAGTATTGAAATGGGATGACTAACCATCACGAGCTTGGAAAGGAAACAACTAAATCTAGCTCTGAGCCTGCTCGTGACCATCGGAGTGCTAAGTGATGACTCAAGACTTACTTGAACTCATGCGGGAAAGACTCGCAATTGGACTTGAGCGAGAGAAGACAATTGAAGCCATTGAGGGATGGGAACGAACAGCACAACTATCCTTGAAGGAGGGGTCTGTATTCCACTTCATTGTCAAGGACAACACAATCACGCTTCATGAAGGACCACTAGATAATGCAGACATGAAGATACATAGTGACGAGGAAACCATACGCAAGCTTTTCCTCGAGGAAATGAGTGCAGCGTCGGCTATTTTTAAACGGAAACTAAAGGTAAAGGGATCCACCTCCGATTTAATGAAGTTGAGGCATATCTTCTAAGTATAACAGGAGAATCAGTTGTGATGAGTGGGAAGATGATTAAGAGGCTTGAAGAGGTCGTAGGATCAGAGTATGTATCAACAAAGGCAGATGTTTTGTTGGCTTATTCGCAGACTGCCACAATGGCAATCGAACCAGTTACCCCAGCAACTGTTGTTCGTCCTGCTAATGCCACAGAGGTTTCTCAAATACTGAAACTAGCAAACAAGTATAAGGTGCCTGTGACTCCACGATCAGGTGGCTCAAGTCTTCAAGGAGAAGCAATTCCAAAACCAGGGGGAATTGTTGTTGATTTGCTGAGATTGGGGGGGATAACTCTCTACGAGGACCTTCGATCAGTAGCAGTTGGAGCCGGAGTCACATATGGTGAATTGGACAAGTTTCTAGCAAAACATGACCTCTTTTTACCAATCTATCCAGAGTCTTCTTTGGTGTGTACGGTGGCTGGCAACGTTGCAGTGAATGGTGCGGGGCCAGGGTCAAGTCTATTTGGTAGCATAGCTGAGATGGTATTAGGACTCGAGGTCGTCTTGCCTGATGGTTCAATCATCCAAACGGGGTCCGAGGCGAATCCTAATGCTCCAGGACCATTCATTCGCTACGCATTTGGTCCTGATATAACAGGTCTGTTCATAGGATCTCTTGGAAGTTTGGGCATAATCACGAAAGTGTCTGTAAAGACATTCAAGCGAATGAAGTACTTCGACTACAACATGTACGGATTTGACACCGTTGACCAGGCTGAGCGGTTCTTGGTCGAAGTGAAACAGAATGATATCAATGGCCTCTTTACTTCGATTTATTCAGGAGAGGTCCTTGACCTGTTTATGGATATGCTATCTGAGGAGCTTGGCTTCCCGCCATTCGAACATGCAGAACGCACTGTATCGATGACGATAGGCCGAGTCAGGGAGGATATGATGAGGAGTGATGCTAAACTTGCACGTGAAATCTGTAGAGATTTGGGCGGAAGGGTATTGGATGTTCGGGAGATGCCACAACAAGAATGGGAGGGTCGATTCTGGAATTTTGTACGTGCTTCATACGCTCATGGTTGGCACTGGAAAACAATCTACCATCATCAAACCCCAACAAATTCTCATAAGTCAGTGGACCTCATAATGGAGGCCATGGACAAATACAAGTTCCTTGGTCATACTGCTGGATTTCAGAGTGGACATTCCTCCATGAACATGTACCCTCATCTATACTTTGATCCACAGGACAGAGAAGAGGAACAGACAGTGATAGAAGCTCATAGAGAACTCTTGAAATTGCTCTTTAGATCTGGAGCTGTACCATTCAAACTTGCTGAGTATTGGAAAGATGGCATTGAAGATATGGATGATTACATGGGATTCCTAAAGCTACTCAAGAGATCGATTGACCCAAACAACATCATGAATCCAGGAGTACTGGGAGGCATCTAGGAGATGACAGAGATAGATCTTGATGAGCTCGTTGAGAACCTGATGCAATGTCGAAGATGTGGTATCTGTCGAAATGCAGTGTTTGAGGATAGAGGTTTTGATGGTGTCTGTCCGGTCTGGAAAAACTCTGCAGGTTTTGAAACAAGCTTCATGCGTGGGCGGATACAGGTGGCACTGGCTCTTCTTGATGGCACTCTGGAGAAAACGCCTGAGAATGCTGAGGCCCTTTTCACTTGTACTCTCTGCGGAAACTGCACCGAAATCTGTGCCTCGGAGTTTGACCCCACAGAGTGTCTTGAGAAGGTCAGGGCAATCCTAAGTGATATCCCGAATGATGCTCGTGACTCTATCGCGAAGAAGATCAAGGAATATGACAATCCGTACGAGGAGAATAAGCAAATCAAAAGAGATTGGGTCAAAGAGGTTGGTTTCGACGTGCCCACAACTGGAGAAGTGCTCTATTATACAGGTTGTACCGCAGGCATTAGACTACCCAATATAGCTAAATCCACAGCGAAGATTCTCAAGGCAGCTAGTATTGATTTTGCTGTGCTTGAGGAAGAACCTTGCTGTGGTAGTATTATGCTTAGAACGGGGAGAGCGGAGGACGCAAAGAAGAATGCTGAGAAGTTAGTTGACATCATTCAAAAATCAGATGTTCAGAGGATAATCGTGACCTGTGCAGGATGCCTGAAAACACTGAGAGATGACTATCCAAAAATAGGTTTAGAGTTACCTGAAGTCCTGCATGTGTCACAAGCTCTTCATGAAATAATCAAGGAAGGGAAACTCTTACTAAAAACTCCCGATAGAGCAGTTAAGGTAACATATCATGATCCCTGTCACCTCTCAAGAGCCGCAGGTGTCTATGATGATCCAAGAGAGATAATCAAGGCGATTCCTGGCATCGAACTTGTGGAGATGGAAACAACAAGAGCTGCAGCCATGTGCTGTGGAGCAGGTGGAGGTTTGAGGTCCTATGATTCAGAGTTATCCAAGAAGATAGCTGCTGACAGAGTGAAGAGTGCTTTGGATATTGAAGCTGAGATAATTGCAACTGCATGTCCGTTTTGCGAAAACAATCTCGTTGCAGGGACTGAAGTGATAGGCAGCTCAATCCGTATCGTTGATGTTGTAGATTTGCTTGCTGAAAGTCTGAAATGAAAAAGATAGAATGGGCTGACACCATAACTGTAGTGTCACCCACATTGGATTAGTCATGAGCTAGTCTTAGTAACCTCTGCTTCTATCACGGTACCCGCCACCATCGCGACGGTCTCGACCATAACCACGACCATAGCCACCACCACCACCACCACCACCATATCCTCGGCGGCCTCCATACCTTGGTCGTCGTTCGTGTTCTTGCTCACTCATATCGACCTCATTGTTGACTTCTTCGATGGTATCTTCAGCTTCCTTCAGAGTGCCGTAACGTCCGATGTTGAGCCTAAGATGTCCTTGAAAGAGGGTCGTATATCCGTTCTCGAGGCGATAGGTCTTTTCGAGCTCGACTTCCTCAATTGAGGTGTCCCAAAGAGGAACTGTCACCAGACCAGTGCTATCACCAACAACAGTATCACATACACGATGCTGTTCTCCGTCAGCTCTGGATGTAACCTCCCTGACTTCACCTTTCTCAATTACCTTGAATGAGATATTTACACTCTTCATTCTTGGTTTAAGTTCTGAAATTTGAGCCTCAATTGGCTCTCTCTCTTGATATCCCATGGTCTCTCACCTTGGATTTGCAGGCTTTCAAAAGTAGAATCTTCCTCAGGGATCGCAAAGCTGTGCCTGGAACTCTGGAGCGTGTGATTCAACTAAATATTGAGGGCACTGCTGTCCTCCGTGGTGGTACAATCCCCTTTAAACTCTTAGCTATCCTTGAAATCGCATAAAAAGGTGGACGATGGCGGACACCTAAGACTTGGTGCCCGATTTTGCGGGCTCGAGGTCCACCCTCTTTTGTTATTTTGAACATGAGTGGCGCTCCTTTGCACACGATGCTTTGACACTTCTCTGAACCCTCGGGGGTGAGAGATCCGAATTTCCCTGCAGATGGATATTCGTATACGCCATTGCAACGCGGTCGCATCGTTCCCACGACTTCTCGACGATGCGTGGAGCAACGGGGCGTCCGACCAATCGTCCGACAATTCATACGGTAAATATCAACATAAATCCTTCCCCTGTGTTTTCAGGCATCAACTATTCTATACTCATAGAATAACTTATAAGAAATCCGCCAAATTTTGCAGGATGAGCCAGAGGTGGCGCATTTGAACGGAATAAAAGTCGCAATTGTTGGTGTTGGCAACTGTGCAAGTGCACTTGTGCAGGGTGTAGAGTTCTACAAGGATGCAAAGGCGGATGATGACATCATTGGGCTTGGCCATCCAGATTTCGCTGGTTTTCATGTAAAGGATATCCAATTTGTCGCGGCTTTTGATGTGGCTGACACAAAAGTAGGCTTTGACCTTGCTGAAGCGATTTTTGCTAAACCAAACAATGTGATGCGTTTTGCAGAGGTTCCAACTACTGGGGTCAAGGTGATGAAGGGACCAGAGCTTGATGGCGTGGATGATATGCTTAGGGCTCTCGTGAAAGTTTCCTCTGACAAAGATGCAGATGTGGTCAAGGTTCTCAAAGATTCTGGAGCAGAGATATTAGTCAATCTACTTCCTGGATCTGCAGAAGAAGCAACTAAGTTCTATGCAGATGCCGCTCTAGATGCTGGTTGTGCATACATCAATGGAACTCCCATCCCGATCGCTTCTGATTTGGAATGGAATAAGAAGTTTCAAGGGAAGGGACTACCGCTGATTGGAGATGATATTCAAGACCAGCTAGGTTCAACCGTCCTTCATCGCAACATCCTACAGCTTCTTGTTTCACGAGGAGTCAAGGTTGACAAGAGCTACCAACTTGATGTCGGTGGTGGTGCTGAATCTCTCGATTCACACTATAGGGGGAGAATGCGAAAACGAGGTGTGAAAAGTGAAGCAATCAGTCAGGATCTGCCATATGATGCACCATTGGTTGCTGGGTCCTCTGACTTTGTTGATTTCATGGATAACGCGCGAGACTCTTACTTCTACATCAATGGGCGTCAGTTTGGTGGTGCGCCTATCAAGATTGACATTCGAATGGAGGTGACTGATGGTCCCAACGCTGGACCTATCCTCATGGATACAATTCGGGGAACAAAGCTTGCGTTGAAGCGAGGTCTTTGTGGGTCTCTAGAGTCAATCTCGGCTTATGGCTTTAAAATGCCTCCCACACCTACAACAATGTATAGAGCTGAGAGATGGGTAGAAGAATTCCTCCTAGGAAAACGCAGGCTCTAGATAATTACTTGTGATCTTTGAGATAGGCTTCGAGCATAGTCTTGAGTTTGTCAAGTTTACTAATCACTAGGAATTCTGTTTCCTCACCAATCTCACTAAGAGTTTCATTGAACGAAATCACAGCCTGGTAGTCTTGTATGAGGTCATCCTTGGCTGCTTTAGTTCGAGCTTTTGGATCGAAGACAACAATCTTGTTCTCAGGCTCGAAGTTTACAACGACGCTCCTTTTGAGGTACATCACTTTCTTACATTTGGGGCATTGAACTCGATTTGCTTTGCCAGCCTTCAGAGCTTTGATTAAATCCCGGTCTTCAGACAGATCTATATGATCGACCACGTCGGCCTCATAGACCTTCTTGCATTTTGAGCATTTTACCTCTGCCATACTTGTGCTGGCCACAATTGTCACCTAACAAATTAGAAGCTCTTTGGTTTCCACTTAAAAATTCCGCACAGGTCAATAATCTTCAGAATCCGATTCTTCATCAGAAATGCTGTTGGATTCTTCATCATCCATTAGTTCATCTTCAAGAATTTCTTGGAGCATGTCAGACTGTTGCCCCTCCGTTTTTCTCTTGAACAAGATTCCGGTGATAATTGCAGTGAGAGCTATTGATGCCACAACAACAGGCATAGACTCGAAGAAACCTCCACCTAGGGTGAGTCCGAAAAGAGCGATGATTGCCCCTGCAATTGTCACAGCAACCTTTCCCGTGAAGTAACTTAGTATGAATTTAATAGTGTTATACTTCGTAAGGCCAACATAAACAATCAAAGGATCATCAGGGACTGGGGAGGCCGCTGCTATGAATAATGCTAAGGCACCCCATTTTTCAACACGCTGTTTTTCCGAATCAAGAGATTTCAGTCTTTCCTCTGAGAGAATAACTCTTGACCCTCGGACTATATAGAAATGAATCAATTTGGCCAAGGTTGCGGTAATTGCCACGACTATTCCTATTAAGAGAGCTTCAGTAATTCCAACTGGTCCTAGGATTGAAAAAGTCAATACTGCTGCTCCAGCGAGAACCATATTACTGGGACTTAGAAACGGAATCATGTTGATGGCAAAACAGACTATGAAGAGGCCAACATACCCCTGACTAATCATATCTATGATGAACTGGAGAATATCCTGCATATTATGAGCACCAATGCTACTGGATGATAATCTAAATTAAACTGAAACCTTTTCAATTACAACTCTTTGGACACCATCCAGAACCTTAAGCGAACTCTCTAGGTCCGAAAGGTCTGAACTGAGTTGTCCAGGGTTGAAGTAGCACTCGTAGAAGCATCTTGTTCCTCGGAGACACACTCCCGTTGAGAATAAGAGATCAACAAGACCTGCCTTCTTGAAAATTTGAGATAGCTTGGTCAGGAAATCATTTGTGAGTTTGCCTATCTCAAGACTGAGAAATAGTACCTCATCACTCTCAAGAGGGAATATCTTAATGAGTCGGTCCTTGTGCACTAGCACCATAAGACCTTGACCTGTTCCCATGGCGTTCTTGAAGGCAGTTGGGAATTTTACGGTCTCACTTGAATCAAAAACTAGAACTTTTCCGGCGGTTGCACCTTCATAGGTTTCGTCTGACATCAGTATTTGTCTCCGTAGCGAAATCCCGCTGATGTACCTCCTCAAAACTCGAATATAAGTAAATCTCTACTGTTTGGTCTGATGTGTGGCCCTTTTGTAGGACTAGCAGAAACACTACTTTGACATTCTATGAAACTGACCGATGTTGAAAAAGAGCCCTTTCACAAGATGAGAGAGGTTTCGGAATTGAGGACACAGTTTCAATGTGAGTATCGCCTTCATCTCAGACAGAAATTTGGAGATTCACTCTCTCCAAGTAGTGTCACAGGAACTGAACTGCACCGACATGTGTCTATCCAACTAGACCATCAGCAAATTGTGAGAACAAAGAACCAACTAGTACCTATACTGATAATTATCGTAACACTGATTGCGGGTTTACTATGGATAATGTGGTGATTGATTGAGTGATTTGGTAAGCCTGATCATGATGGTGGTATTCATCACCGGAATACTTCTTCTTCTTGCACTTCAACCAAGCACCGGTTTTGCTACAACTGGAATGAAGTTTAGGAGGGCGATTCCAAGCTCATGGAGGCTCTCTGAGTTTCTCAAAATGAAGACCAATCCTAGGACACTTAATCAGTATTACTACTTCTCTGAAGAGAAAGTGAGGTCTTTGGGTCATCGGTTTATAGGAAGACTCGATGGAGCAGTTCTTCATCATGAAAAAACACCAGTCTTAGATCTAATCGTTGAATACAAGTTTCCTTTGAAGCAGCTACCAAAACAGGCAAGACCTGAAGATATTTTCCAATCAGGTCTCTATACGCTAGCCCTTCTTGAGAGTGGAGTATCATGCACCTCGACAAGGCTTGTTACAATCTATTGTTTGCAGGATAGGGCAAAGACATGTTTTGAAAAGAAATCAAAAAGAGATTGCTGGCACTGTAGTGATGGTAAGACATTTGTGAACCGGTTTAGACAAAAAAGAGTACTGAGAAATCTAGAAAGACTAGATGAAGTCTGGTATAAAGGAAGACAACCAAATCCTAGTCAAAAACGTATCACCTGTAGAGTCTGTCCATATAGCAAAGGCAAATGCAACTACTCCTTGGTCTAAAGAAAGATATGGGAATACAGCAACACAGACCTTTTTACGTCACAGACTCAACACAAAGGTACTATGGTTCATTCATTGACAAGACTCCTGTCGCATGTAATGACTGCAAAGAGAGACCTCAAGCGTGTCTATTACACTGCACGTAATCAGGACACTAAATTCGATGCAAAGGAGCTTGTAGCAGCTACAATTACTCTACAGAAGTTGCTTGAAGATCTCCTGACGAAGCGTCGGACCATCCGAGTTGCCAAGAAGGTGCTTGAAGATAGAAAAGCAGAGCTCAATCTCCGTCGGTGGTCAACTGGTTTTCCAAGACGTGCAAAGGATTTCCTTGCGAAATCAAAGAAGCTGGAACAACAGCATTTACGAAAATACCAGCAGACTCTCTTGGAATACATCAATGGAATAAGTACTGAGTTAACCAAGTGGATTGAAGATATCGAAACAATGAAAGGTCTGCCTCGGCCACCAAGGGGTTAGAAGTTCTTCTCTTTTCTACCATCTCAAACGGGCAGCCATCCCGCCAAATGACTTCAGTTGTGCTCCTGATTCTGTCTGGTTGGAGAAGACAAGCAACTGGCTACCGAATGCACCAACCTCCTCATAGAGGTCATCCATTTGATCAGCCACATCTTCAAGCACCATTAGAGTGTCAACTCGACCTTCACGGAGTGCATCCATGGTTTCTTTCTTCCCATAAGTCACGGTGTTTAGACCTTTCATCAAGTCCTCAATGAATTTGTCCCAGGTCTGTCGCTCAGCATAAATCTCAGTTTCTCGAAGAATTCGGGAGGCTTCCTTCATTGCTTGATAGAGACCGGTTTCATCAACGATGCTGACAGG
>JBHLOX010000273.1:0-2532 GCA_048940045.1 Promethearchaeota archaeon | reverse complement strand
TTGTCCCTCCTTGCTGAAACACTTGTTTCCGAGGCGACAGGTTATGGATGCGCAGGTATGGCGACATCGATCATGTGTAACAATCTGGCTTTTGCACCGTTAGTCATTGGAGCAACAACTGAGCAGTTGAAGAATTATGTTGAACCGCTTATCACTGGAAAAGATGCTAAGTTTGGTGCATTCTGCCTGACAGAGCGGAAAGCTGGATCAGATGCAGCTGCAGTGGCCACGAGAGCTGTTCGCGACGGTGATGAGTATGTGATAAATGGAATGAAGTGCTTTATCACAAATGCACCAGTGGCATCACTATTCACAGTATTCGCTTCCACTCAGCCAGAACTTAAACACAAGGGACTTTCAGTCTTCATGGTTCCGAAAGGCAAGGGCATCAAAATTGGTCATATTGAGAACAAAGTTGGCCAACTCAATTCAATTCAAAGTGAGGTTTTCTTTGAAGATGTACGAGTGCCTATCGACTGTCTGGTAGGGAAAGAAGGCGATGGATTCAAGACAGCAATGAAGACACTTGACAAGACCAGAGCTGGAATCGCAGCCATTGCAACAGGTGTTGCGCAACGTGCGGTGGATGAGGCTGCCAAGTTTGCTAATATCCGTCATCAGTTTGGAAAACCAATTGGAACATTCCAAGGTATAAGTTTCACACTTGCAGATATGGGTGCAAAGACTGCTGCTGCAAGATGGCAGACAAGGTATGCCGCTTGGCTAGCAGACCAAGATTTACCAAATTCAAAAGATTCAGCATTTGCCAAGTTCTTTGCAGCAGACACGGCAATGCAGAATGCAATTGACTGCATCCAGATTATGGGAGGCTATGGGTATATCGAAGAATACCCTGCAGAGAAGCTGATGAGAGATGCAAAGCTGCTTCAAATCTATGAGGGCACTAACCAAGTTCAGAGACTTGTAGCGGGAAATGTCATTCTCAAAGAAAGTGTTAACCTCGACACTGGTTTCCGATTCAAGTATGATGGGCAAGATGCTCCTACAATGTAAACAAATCTGACCGTGTAACCCTACACGGTCTTTTCTTCTCTTTATATTTCAAAAACAAGTCATTCGGTTACTTACTTAAGCGAGATTTACTCCGACCAACACATCACTGACTGGAGATTCACAACCTTGGACGAAAATGAAACCTTATGGACAATAAAGAATCGTCGTGCAATCAGAGACTATGATACATCCAGGGATGTTCCTGATGAACTTGTGTACAAGGTTATTGAAGCAGGAGGGTATGCACCAAGTGCAGAGAACCAACAGCCCTGGCGTGTAATCATTGTACGTGACAAAAAGATTCAGGAGTTCATTGGCCAAATAGCAGTGGATAGAACAATCGAATTGTTTGGAAGAGCTACGCCACGTGAAGAGTTAGAACGAAGATTAAGCTATATCGAGTCAAAATTAAGCCTCGAACGAACTATTGACATTCTCATATCAGGTGAACGTTTCGAGTATATTAAAGGAAACCCTGTAACAAATGGAGCGCCTGTTCTACTTGTATTGGTTATAGATCAAACTCACGTCGGAAACTCACAGGCAACCCTCCGAGGCACCGGAGGAGTCTATGGGTGGTCATCTCCGAGACATGCAGTCATTGCAGGATCGATGATGATGCAGAACATGGCACTCGCAGCAACAGCTTTGGGTCTTGGGAGCTGTGTTTCATCTGTACAACTTGACCACTTCGATGACGTTGGTGCTATATCAGAGAAATTGGGAATTCCCTTTCCTCATTGGGTCCCCATTCTCTGTTTGACTTTAGGTTATGCCAAACATGAGCGAACACTGGGACCTCCAAGGCAAAAACCGGAGGAAATTGCGTTTGTGGATAGATGGGGGAATACATACCGGGGGGGGTAAGAAATGAACGAGTTAGAAACTCTCAGAACAAGTTTTGTTGCGCTCCTTGATGGTCTTTGGTGGGGTCTCAGGGATAACACCGGACCGTTGTCTATGTATGAAGGTTATGCTCGAGGATTCAAACAGATGGGTCTTGAAATCTCGGAGAAACTGGGTGGAAAAGGAGCTTTAGCAGCAGCAGAGATCGCAGGAAAGCTATTCGGAGCAATAGGTCTTGATGTTGAGGTAAATGAAAAAGAGATTACTGTGAAAAAATGTCCAGTCTGGAATAGAATTCTCGAGCGAGGACTTGAATACGCGTTTCATATAGAAGAGATTTGCTGGATACCAATGCTAGAGGGAATTGGAGAGAAGACAGGAACGGTTCCAGAGATGGTATCGGCCCTCAGACTCGCACACATTCAGAGTGTGAAGTTCCAATACAAGAAGGGCAAGACAAAAGCAGCTCTTGAGAAAGGGCAGATTACTAAGGAAGAGTACGATAAGCAAATAGTTATGCTGGATAAGAGTATAGAGGATGCACCTATAATTGGTCTATATCGGTTCAAGTAGGTAAATGAGAAAAGGCAGGCAAGAGCAAATGGAGAACCTAGAGAAAGCAGGACTTGCCGTCAATTACAACAAGATTCCGGGAACCAAATCGAAATCACT
>JBHLOX010000011.1:0-38498 GCA_048940045.1 Promethearchaeota archaeon | reverse complement strand
ATGAGTGGATATGTCCTCGCGACCAAGTTTTTCAATGAGCGAGTACAACTTCCTTCATTAATTGCTAACATAGCAGAGCAGACTCTGGAACCTACTGTGATCGTATTCATCGATGATGGATCTACTGATGGGAGCGTAGAGGTCGCTAGAAGTGAGGCAGCAAAATTCGATCTAAGCTTCAAGGTCGTGTCAATGCCCATGAAAGCGGAAGGCAATCTGGATACTCTTGGCAGGGCGTGGAACAAAGCGCAACCGTTACTCGAGGACTTGCTTTCTGATATTCCATATTTCGCTACTGTTGATGTTGATACAAGATTTCCATCTAACTACTTTGAATATATGGTGAATTATTTGGACAGCCATCCAAGCATAGGTGTTGTAGCTGGGCAGGTTGCTGGAGATGCAAGACGGACTTTTCCGATGTTTACAGGCAAAGTAGTTCGATCAAATGTTGTTAGATACATCGACAAGTATTGGGACATCTCCATTGATTCTTTCTTAAATATCAAAGCACTGAAGCTTGGATATGAATTGAGTATTCTCGATGACGTGGAAGTACATGCGCCTCGTTCCCATCTTCAGTCTAAGAAAGGACGCTTTAGGGCGGGTAGACTCGCATATTACGGCGGAACAGGGCCTCTTTATGCAATTTCGAAAGCATTAGCAAAAATAGACTCAGAATTCCTCAGAGGCTACTGGTTTGAATTCTTTAAAGGAACATGGAGATGTGATGATAAAGATATTCTGAAGTACTACCGTAGTGAATTCACCAGAAAATCCATTCAGAAACTCAAAAGACTCACTCATTTATGAAGAAGCCTTAAAGGGTCACTGTGGTTCCCTGTAGCCAAGTCTTCGATCGTAAAGGTGAATGAAGTTTCATGCGGGTCTGTATGGTTGAGGAAATTGCGAACTGTGCATATCACTTGACAACAGGCCTGACAAGACAGGGCCACTCTGTCGTTGTGGTATTGGATGTGAAACGGCAGTTGAACCGATTGCTGTTCACTCACTCAGTACAACAAGGTGCAGAGGTAAAGTGGATTAAACCATGGCCTATCCGTCCAAGAGCTTTGGGGTTGTTTATCCCAATGCTCTTAGCAATCATCCGTAGTAGACCTCATATTGTTCACGCTCAGTATCTGTGGTCACAATTCTTCATCGGTTTCATTGCAGCAAAACTTCTCGGAGTGCCAATCATCGCTACGGGTCATGGATGGGAGGTCTTAGAGGTTCCTAAGTCTCGATTTCGTGGGCAAATCCAGAGATGGTTTCTGAAGCGAACTGATATGGTTATTCTAACAGCAGATTACTACCACAAGCACATGGAAGGACTTGTTCCACCAGAAAATCGTGTGTATATACCTAGGATGATAGATACTGACACATTCCGTCCTGGAATAAAGGCAGATGATCTGATTGGGAAATATGGAAACAAGATTGTCACATTTATTGCAAGGCTTCACAAAATCAAAACTCCAGAGAAGACATTGAAGTCATTCAGAATTGCACTTGACGAGTTCCCAGATGCCCATTTACTAATACTGGGAGTTGGTGAGGAAGAGAAGAATATGCGGAGGATGGTTTCTGAAAATGATATGGTTGACAATGTCCATTTTCTTGGAGAGGTGTCGAATACTGAGATTCCCCGGTACCTCAATGCATCCAAGGTTGAGGTCCGAGGGTTCAATCCAGACACTCCAGAGTTAGGGATATCCCATCTAGAGGCACTGGCATGTGAAACACCCGTTTTGACCTACAACGACTATGCAGATGTAGGTGGGATGATTATTTGCCTCGAGGTTCCTGAAATAGCTGAGAACATGAAAAACATACTTCGAGATGAGGACCTTCAGAAAAAACTAGGCAAGGCTGGACGGAAATATGTGATGGAAACTTTTGGCATCGATACAGCCACAGATATGACAATCAGAGCATATAGAAAGGTGCTATCAAGAAAAAAGATGAGGGTTGGATGACTGTGACGAAAGACAAAATGAAAATCTGCTTTGTGCTCGGGACAAGACCAGAGATAACCAAGCTCTATTCTGTGATGGTTGCAGCTGAGGCACGCAAGGAAATCACACCGGTATTCATACACACAGGACAACATTATGACTATGAGATGTCACAGGTCTTTCTCGAGGAGCTGAAATTACCCAAGTTTCATTACTTCCTCGATGTCAAATCAGGTTCGCATGCAAATCAGACAGCACGTCTCCTGATTGAACTCGAAAAGACGCTAGAGAAAGAAAACCCAGATGTCGCAATTGTTCTTGGTGATACAAACACAACAATGGCTGGAGCTCTTGCAGCAGCAAAGTTGGGTATCCCAGTTGCTCATGTTGAAGCTGGTTGCAGGTCTTTTGATATAGCAATGCCAGAAGAGATCAATCGGTTGGCTGCAGACGCTGTCAGTTCTATCTTCTTTGCTCCTTCAGAAGTGTCAGCTCTCAATCTTCTCTGTGAGGGTCATTCACAGGATCGGATATTTCTCGCTGGAAACACAGTTGTTGATATTGTAGAAGAAACAAGAGAGCTAAGACATTGGATAACGCTGGATCCAGATCAGGTCGGGGACCATGATGTAGTGGTGACACTTCACCGTCAAGAAAATGTCGATGATAAGAAGCGCCTGAGGGAGTTAATCGCCGCCTTGGGTGAAATCCAAGGAGAGGTTGTGTTCCCAATACATCCACGGACCAGAAAGAGAATTGAGGAATTCGGTCTAATGGGTCAAGTTGAATCAACTACCAACCTGAAACTAATCAAACCTCTGAACTTCCTTTCATTTATGAAACTCATGGAAGAGTCAGAGGTGGTAGTGACAGACAGTGGTGGCGTTCAGGAAGAGGCTGTGATGCTCGGAGTGCCTTGTATAACTGCACGAGATACAACAGAATGGCCCGAAACTGTCTGGGCTGGAGGTAATCGTCTAGCAGGTCGTGATGCAAAAAACATCACTACTATGTGTAATGAGATTCTTTCCAAACCTGAAAAGGCAAAGAAGGAAGGTAGGAATCCCTTCAAAGGCAATGCAGGTAAGACTATCATCGAAATTTTGGTGAAGCTATGGCAGAGTAGTGATCTAGGGCTTCCCAAACCAGACATGAGTGATGGAAAATACCCCTTACCCAGACTCATTGGGAGGAAAGGGGCACAAGAAGAAGTATACCAAACTACTTTGAGATTTAACCGGGATGGAACTGCTGTTGTCGAAGATGGCAAGACCGTTTCTGATATAGTTGTAAGAACTTCTAAACGAATATGAAATTTCTATCAAAGACCGTCTGCATACTTTTCTCCTTCCTTCAGAGGTTTTACTCCAAGACGACCCATAATCCACTTTGGATATGAGATAAGCAGTCTTAAAGCTCTTCTCAATGTAAACTTGGGTTTCGGCATAGACTTATACAAATTGTAATAATCCTCTGGTGTTACAATCTTGTAATCATCAATAATCTCATTTGGTCTAGCATCAGCCACTACTTTGCAGCCACAAGCTATGGCTTCTATCGCGTTCTTGCTTAGGGATATATCTCGAAATCCTTTGAATTCCAAGAAATATTCAAATTTGGAAAGAAAAGCAGGCATCTCATTGTAAGGAATTGGTGTATCAACAGTTCTATCCACAATTGTGAGCTCTAGACCTCGGTCCTTACACCATTTCTTCGCCAGCTCTCGTTGGTCTTGGTGATAGTTAGGGTGATAGGTCATAAGAGCTGTACCTGGAACCCGCCCGCCTTTGTATTCAAACCATGAGGGGATTGGTCTATCAAGCCAGATATCGCCATACTTCAACAGATCATTGGTAGATACAGCAATGATGTCAGCGAGAGATACTTCTGGATGTGCTTTCTCGCGGGAACGAATTTCTCCACCGTGGTATTCGAACACAATAGGTGTTCGTTTTTGATGATGACGAGCCAAAACAAGAGCTTTGATTATGGTTGACACATGAATGTGTGTTGGATTCCACTCCTTGAGATATCTGATGCATGCATTATAGAAGTCTCTTGCTGAATCCACCATTACTGAACCTTCAACTCTTGATGTGTGGCCGTACTTGTCATAAGCAGATCTCATGATTATGACTGATTCATGTCCATTCTTGTTCAGCCAATCACACACCTCAGCAAGAGATCCACCTGTATTCCATAGAATCAGGACTCTCAACTTGTCTTCATTCTGAGTCTCTTGTTGAGTAACCACTTTTTGCACCAATCCAGTCTGATCTACTGAAAGCATCGGGCGGCTTCATACATTTATCTTCTTTTGGATTAGAACGATGAAGGTCCCAGTTGTGATTGAGTCGTTTCAGTGATTAGCCTTTTTCTCTGAAACAATCTTTGATATAAGATCAATAATTCTGTCCTTTGCACCTTTTCGAAAGAATCTCTCAGAATCGAACTCTACCGATCTTTTTTTGCTTTTAAGATGGTTGACTAACTCTTCAACAGTCCGAACTTTTACAGCGACTCCTTCCTCAATCAACCTCTCGGTGTATTCGACTCCATGCATGTCGGCAATGTAGGTCCTCAATCCAAATGCTAGACCCTCAAAGATTGAGGTAGAATATACCCCTATTTGAATTTCAGATTCTGCGAACAATCTGTAGAGAGATATCCTTGAATCGTCGATTACTTCTACATTGGTGTCAATCAACCATGGATACTTCTCTTGCCATCCAGTGTATTCCAATGGGTGTAGTTTGTAGATGATACTGTATCCAAGATCTCTCACCTTTGATAGTTCCGCCGCAAACTTTGAGAGATCTTTACCAATTGTCCATTGAGAGAGCACCAGAATCTGCTTCTTCTTAGTCAGGTCAGAAAATGATTTTTGCTCTTCATCAATGTAGGGAAACCCTGTACTCACAACATATTTGCTGTCAATTGTATAGTCTACGCTTTTTGACCAATAGTCACCAAAGGTGAACAACCAATTAGGAAATGTTGTTTTGAGATTCTTCTTCCCAGGAAATGAATATCCCGAATGATATTGATGAATGACTCCATGCTGAAGTTCAATTACTGGAATACCCAATGACTTCGCTGGTTCAATAAGGTCTTCTTTACCATAACTTGTCACCAGAACTATTGCCTTTGGTCTAATCCTTCTTAGAACGAGGCTGAAGTATGGAATTCTAATTCTCCTATATCCGAGATGTCTCAATGTGAGCTTCTCAATATCCACGTCCAGACCAAATGATTTCGCAATCCATATACGGATTTCCCTTAGCAAGAGTTTCTCATCATCACTCAATGAAACTTGAAATAGGCCGAGTTTTTCTGCGATGTAGATTAGCGAGTTCTGAAAGTCAAAATACCATAGATTCCTAGTTTTTGGTGGATTGCGATGCTCGAGGTAGATATTGTGTTCAATTGATACATAGCTCAGATCAAGGTCCTCCATTATGTAGTCTGTAATGATATCCCACCAGAAGCCATCTTTTCTCAGAACTCTACGAGGACTTGAAATGAACAATACATCTTTACTTTTAGCAAAAATCGGATTCTTCCAAAATCTCACCAATGAAATAATCAGGAATTTCAATCTCTGTTTTACAGAAGGTCCTTTTCCCAGAGCATCCTTACGACCTGCTATGAGATCATTAATGGTCACAAAGAGTGGTTGACGTATGTAATCCCAGAATCGTACGCCATCAATCGTTCTGTCAAAGAGTCTTAGTTCGTCTTCCATGTCAATGATTTTTTGAAAGATCTCACCAAAACTTAGCATCTACCGCACATTCCATTTCAGGGGAGGGTCTTGTGGATCTTCAACAGAATCTCACAGAATTCCCTTACTGCACCTTTTCCACCTTCATTCTGGCAGATATACTTAGCAGCCTTCTTCACATCTCCCAAGGCATCAGCTGGACAAGCACCCAAACCAACGTTCTCAATGCAAGAGAGATCGTTGAGATCATCACCTATGTATGCTATCTCGGACATCTTTATCTTGAAGTCCTTACAGAGCTGTTCCAGCTTTCCTAGTTTGTCTTTGACTCCCATGAAGATGTGTTTGATTTGCAATTTCTTAGCTCTTGCTTTAACAACGGCTGAATCCTCCGAGGTCATTAGAGCCACCAATATACCCTCCTTGCGGACCAGTTCCAGTCCCTTTGCGTCACGAGTATTAAATTTCTTGAGTACCTCTCCTTCATTTGAGTAGTACATACCCGCATCAGTCAAGGTTCCATCAACATCAACAACTAGTAACTTGACTCTCTGGCCTTTCTCAAAGAGATCACCTATCTTCTGTTCGGTCAGCAGCACCTCAACAAGGTGCCAATCTGAAGGGTCATCAATTTCGATACTCGTCTTTGGAGCCATTTCGAGGACACCAATTTTCCCTCCTAATCTGGACTTCTCCTTTAACAAGATGGGCTTAGATGTGATATAGAAAGCTCCGTTTTCCATCAGCCAACCATCAAAGTCCTGCCTCCGTGGTCTCTTCTGATAGTCATAGTTGACAGGGGAAAAGGTTTCACCTTTTTTCTCCCAATAGAATCTCTTCTCTCGAACACCAGTTAGTAACGAATCATAACCTTTAGTGAAGAAGGCATCCAATCCTCTTTTGATATCTTGGTTAGTTGTCAGGGGGGAGGTCGCTTGAGCTGTGATAAGAACGTCAAACTCCACCTCCTCAGCGAAATGAAGCATTACACTCTCTGTAGATGCATTATCTGCAGCTAATTCAGATGGACGTTTCACTATTCGAATCCGTGGACTAATCGCTTGAGCCACCTGAGCTATCTCATCATCTTCTGTTGACACATTTATGCCATCTATTTCTTCAACGTTTAACAAAGCCGTTAGAATCCATTCACATAGCGGTCGACCTGCGATGAGCTTGATGTTCTTCCGAGGAATAGATTTTGATCCTCCACGCAATGGGACCAAAGCTTCTATCTTTTTCCCATCTATCATCTGACTATCACTCTGTCATTTTTCAATCAAAGTGATTTTGAACAGAGTCCCTCTTAGGTCTTACCTCGATTCAAATGATCGAGTTTTAGTGTCATCCCGAGTTCTCAATTTCTGCATCACGGGCATTTCACTTTCATAAACACGAATTTCTCCATCACCCATTGCCGCTTCTACCACTCTGATATCTCTAACAAGCCGGAGCATTCCAAAGGGTTCTACAGATGCGGCTTGATCAGTTCCCCACATCGCTCTGTCAAGCGTTATATGCCTTTCCACCAAATCGGCTCCTAATGCTACAGCGGCTACGGTTGTCTGCAAACCTGTTTCATGTCCAGAGTAACCAATAGGGTAATCATAGCGATCACGGAGTGTTACGATTGCTCTGAGATTCAATTCATCATTCTTGGCGGGATAGCTACTATTGCAATGTAGGATAACTATGTCATCCATTCCGCCAAGTTCCTCTATAGCTTCATCAATCTGTTTAACTGTGGACATGCCTGTAGAGAGAATGACGGGTTTTCCTAGATTCTTTACTTTCCGTAGCAATGCATGATTGGTGAGAGATGCAGAAGCCATCTTGTAACAGGGAACTTTGAACTTCTCGAGAAAGTCTATTGAGTCTTCATCCCAAGGTGAAGCAAACCACATGATTCCATGTTTCTTTGAATATTGGTCGATATCTTTGTACTCCTTATCTTCAAACTCAATTTTCCTCTTATACTCAATATAGGGAATTTCGCCCCATGGAGTTTGTCGAAGCTTCTGTTTTTGATGGTCCGGTACTGCAAGATCCGGATTCCGTTTCTGAAACTTGACAGCATCACATCCTGAGAAAACTCCCACATCAATCAATCTTTTTGCATTCTCCAAATCGCCGTTGTGATTAATACCTATCTCTCCAACTATGAAGGTTGGATGACCCTCACCAATTGTTTTGTTACCGATTGTGACTGTCTTTCTTGACATTTTACAAGGTTACTCCTCGATCTAAATTGCTATTGTAGTTGGGATAGAAATTTGCGTATAAAGCCTTCTTTCTTTCAGCACTATTTTTGACTACCTGCTGACATTTGGTTAGCCTCCCCCTTTCGGATGAAAATCAGAATCAAAAACCTAGTAGCAGGTTCTACGAGTCTAGCTGGAAGAAAGACCGTTGCTTTTGTGATTTCTGAAACGGTTACCAATCTGAGAAACCTGCTAGCTGCTATGTAAATCGCAATGAACATTACAACATTCGATATCAATTCAATAACTGGATCTATTCTCAAGAAGTGAATTCCAGCTGCTGGAAATAGGGTGGAGAAGGCAATTATGCTAATTGGCATAATTTTCTTTACTCTTAGATCTATTTCCGGCACTTCTCTTTTGACGAAGACTCCTGAAAAGAAGGCAGCGAATAAGCCGCTTGAGATGTATCCTGCCATTACGAATAGAAGACCATAGTCGACTAGGATAAACATCAGAAATCCACTGATAATCGAACCCAGAATCGAACTAGCAAGAATGTGTTGTGTATTAGCTGAGGCTGAAAGGACTGTATTCAATGGTCGTAGGAACAAGAAGAAGAACAGTTGAATTATCAAGATTGCAAAGTATTGGTAAGCCCAATAATATCCCGGGAAAACTAAAAGGAATGCAGATGGAGCCATCGCGAGACATAGAACAATCAAGGGTGTAAATAAGAAGAAGGACATTCTGACTGTCCATTGAAAGATATCGTTGAGTTCCTTAGTACTTCTGCCCAATGCCTGAGCATAATACGCACCCAGTGTGCTATAATAACCCAAAGTAAACGCGTTGACAAAAGTGACCATTCTTACAGCGAATCCATAGAGACCTAGTTCCTCATTGAATCCCAAACTAACATAGTGTTGGAAAATGGCTCTGATTAGGACCTCATTCAACGCATATGCAAAAAGAAATGAGATGATAGCTGGATATGCATATTTGATGAGGGGTTTCAGAGGATACATTGCTCCTCTCAGTGACCAAATATTCTTGATACTGAAATAGAGGAACAAAACTGTAAACAGTCCGAGAATTACTGATTTGATGAATAGAGCACGTATTCCCCAATTCAGTGGAATCAAAACTATGACAGTAACTTGACTAGCTACATTGGCAATTAATTGACCAATCCCGAGATTTCGAAACTCTCGATATCCAGAGGCTGTACTTTTTGTGAATGCTGAGAGATTGATGCTCATCACTCCAATTGTGAAAATCAGACCATCAAGTAACATGTATTCAGAACCGCGCCCCAATGATGACAATACGAAGGGGGTGATGAAGAAGGCAACTAGACCACTCACTGGTACCAAAATCAAAGTGACAATAGTAGATGATTTCACTAGTCTATCAATTTCCTCTTCTTTGCCACTCGAGAATGCAATGTAACGACCAAATGCACTCGGCAGGCGAAAAGGAATCATCGTAATGAAGAACGAGCTGAGGACATTATACCACTCAAAGAGACCATACTGCTCTGTAGAAATGAAAAGTTGAATCTGCCACGAAACTACGAGTCCTAGGATTAGTGATGCAATAGGACTCATAGACATGAACACACCACCACGTAGCATCTTCTTTCTAACATCTACATGGTCGTTTGATGGCATTTCAGTGGTCATTGGGTCCACCGGCTACATAGTCTCTATTTATACCCTCTTAACAAACCTATCAAGAGAATTGTGATTATTTAATTACTGCACCAAATCTTCTTTCATGATATGAGAATAACTCTTTTAGTTGAGCAATTCCTATTGCGAACCCAATCAATGTTTCAATATGCTTTGTGAGATAGAAAGGAGAACGATTCATGGAACTACTAGTTGAGATATTCTATATCGTTTCCATAATACTAGTTGGTTTAATTCTTCGTGTGGTTCCGCATATCAGATTCTACTTCCCTGGAACACCGGACACCTTCTTCTTCCTTAACAAGATTAGGAACCCTGATTACATGTCTGAGGAGGTCCTCTATCCGAAATTGTTCGATCAAATGCTCAGGATGTTTGTTCGTGAGGGTAAGTTCGTAGATGGTCGTACAACGAATCGGATTTCCATCGTGCTTGATATCATTACAGCATCTATCATCTATCTCTTTGTAAGAAGCAGTTTTACTATAGAGATTGCACTTCTAACTACTCTTTTATTTTTGATAACTCCCTTCATTGTAAGACAAGGATCAACTTTGTCAGCTAGATCATTTGGGTTGCTACTTGCGAGCACCTCACTTCTTTGTATCACACTCGCATTCCCATGGAATTGGGTTGCGATTATACCAATTGCTATGACACTCTTGGCACATCGACTCTCCTCACAGACATTGTTCATAACTTTTGTCGGACTGTCAATTATGAATCTCGGATGGTCCTTCATCTTCATTGCAGGATTCATCTTGGCCATTCTTGTGTCAAAAGGAAAGTACATCGCTATTCTCAGAGCCCATATGTCTGCAGTCGCTAGGTATTATCGACAAAAGGGATATCCAAACGAGAGGTTGGTTGGAATTGGTTTCACTCCAACGTTCTTCGGATATTTTCTCTATCTATCATTTTACATCGCTCAATCTTTTGTCCCTACTCCCATTGTTATCGGAGGTTATGCATTTCCTGAACTCCTTTCGATAAATATCCAATTTGAGCTAGTCATGATGATATGGGGGTCAGCTTGTTTTGCACTATTGCTCTTTTGGTTAGCTGGTGAATCATACAAACATCTGGCAATAGCTGCCACCCCATTTGCATTCCTCACCACAATGTTGGCATTTACGCATCAAGTCTTTCTTATCGTGACAATCGTTCTAATAATTGGATCACTAATCCAATCGCTATATTTCCAACTACGCTTTGAGCACATACAAAAGGACCTTGTTGAACTACTAAAACACTCATCGCTAGTAGATGGCGAGGGGACAATGTTTGCTCCAAAGGAAGTTGTCAGAGCAGTTTCATTCTACACTAGCTATAGAGTCATTCAAATCTATCATGATACATGGAGTAAGGAGCATTTTGACAAGCGTGTTAAGGAAGAGAAACCAACAATCGCAGTTGTGGAAGAGAAGCATAGAGATTGGTATTCAGATTGGGAGGAAGTTGAAAGTTCCGGAGAATGGATTCTGTTTAAGACTTGACTGCTTCGACATAGAGAGAAATTTTTGGATGTGTGTTATCAAAATAGTTTGTGTCACGTAGCGGAGCAAACTGACTCTGTCCAAATCCGGATTTGTAAATCTCTGAGAAACCCGCTTCGTGCAGAAAAGCAATCAGTTTGTTATGTGTCCAGTAGTTCATGTGATTCCCAGGGTAGTCCGGGTTGAATTTGCATTGTCTTGTAAAAAAGGCCATTGCATCCTCCATAGAGTGTTTTGAGAAAATGTCAGAAATCTCTTCATCACTGTATTTCTTTTCCGGACTATCATCGACTGATAGCATACTGAGTTGCCCAGCAAAATGGAGAAGGAATAATTGCTCTATTGATGCCTTCATGAGGGGGATCTTGTAAATGTGTTCCCACTTCCCGGGTCGACTATAGTTGTCTCGCCAATACCAGAAATGGAGGTCTCCATTCATGTATGCGCGATAGTCAAGGGCTAGATCAGGCGCGGTCAGTCTAATGCACCCACCAGGTTTCAAAATACGGTGTGATTCTACAAGCATATTTCGAATCGCTTCGTCATTGACATGTTCGATGGTATGGGAGGAATAGACAATCTCTGCGGTGGAGCTTTCGATTGGCAGCGGCTCTTGCTTCATCAAATCGTAGTTGATGAAAGGATGTTTCTGAGAAGGACTGTAATGTTCTGATTCGTGGTCGATGTTGGTCCAGTATGGATGGTAAAATAACCCACTACCAATATTATAGAACTTCTTTTTTCGTAGGCTACTAGTAGGGAAGTTATCATAACCGGTTAGAGATGGTGTCAACTTTGAAATCCTGGTTATCTTGAATCCGAAAAGCCCTGCCACTTTGTTGACAAGTGATTTCATCATTTCTCAAGTCTCGTACCTAGATAACCTTCATTTGAATCTATCTTCATTAGAAAGCCTGATGGAGGTCTAAAAACTGGAAAATATCCGATTGATAGACACGCATTCTCATCTAGCAGGTGCTGAGTTCGAGGAGGATCTTGCAGAGATAATTGAGGAGTCTTCGAAACTCGGTATTGCGATAATTAGTTCTTCTATTGAGATGGATGAATGGGATATCAATCTGAAGATTTCTCAGAAATATGATTCAGTTTTTCCATCTACAGGAGTCAATCCAGAAAAATGGCCAGAAGCCAAATATGCCGAACAGTGGATTAGAGAGCACTCTGAAGAGATAGTATCGATTGGGGAAGTTGGTTTAGATCATTACCGTATCCGAAACCACAAGGAGAGAGAGTTACAAAAGTCTGCATTTGTCGAGATGATAGACCTATCGAAGGAGTCGAAGATGCCACTTCAAGTACATTCAAGGTCTGCTGGAAGAGCTGCTCTTGAAGTACTTGAGAAGGAAAATGCAGTCTTGGTTCACATGCATGCATTCGATGGTAAAGCAAGTCTTGCCAGAAGGGCTTCATGTGATCTTGGGTATTATTTCTCAATTCCCACCTCTGTTGTTAGGTCACCTCAAAAACAGAAACTAGTGAAGGCAGTGAATATTGAAAAACTCTTGATTGAAACAGACAGTCCTGTTCTCGCTCCTGAGCGAGGATTGAGGAATACGCCACTAAATCTTCCTATCGTCATCCAAGAGATAGCTAAGATTCTGCGGAGAGATGACGAGGAGCTTCGAGAGATTATCTTGGAGAATACCCTTAGACTGTACTCTCGAATTCATTCTTAGCTCACTTTATCACTGATTGTTGTCAATTGGCGCCAAACAAAATCAAGCCTGATTAAGTGTTAACGAAACACTGTTCCATTTCTTACAAGGATATGTATGAGCGTCTTACCTCCGTTATATGCGGCTATCTGCCTCGATTTGACCTACATTTTATATGAAAATGGTGCTCTTATTTTCCAATGGAAGTTGAGGTCGGTTGAAACACCGTCTCAAACCACTCGCAGCGAGTTGAGGAAACTTGAGCCAAAAACCGAAAGCCAAACCAATTCCGATACGTGGTCTAGGTCTGTCAATCAGACTCTTCAGACTGCATAATATGCCACTAACTCCAAATCAGATAGTATCAAAATTGAAAGCCATCACATATGCTCCAACCACAGGCAAAGCAAAGAAATTGGGAGCGGGCTTCAACAAAGTGAAACTAGCTGGAAAGACAATCACTGCCGATTTCATGGCAGACTTTCGAGTAGTTGTCAGAACCTATGGGAAGGAAGGATACTCCACCAAACCATTCTATTCTGTTGACAATGGGTCCGTGCTTGTAAAGCTCGATCGTAAGACTGTGGAAGTTCGAGGGTCAGAGAGAATCGCCCGTAGAATTCGAAGTATACTTGCGTCAGAAACAGGTGCAACTCTTTCACCCCTCAACCTTAATGGTGGGGCAAAGAAACTCTACGACATGGCAACTGACATTGATGCAGTTCTCGTCACTGGTGTAGAGAAAGGAGGACTCACACAAGCTGAGTTCAAGGGACTTGGTCTTCAGAGTGAAGAGGAAGTCGGCATGTACACTCGAAGGTATAAAGCTGAGATTGCTAGATTCAGAGGTATGTTTGAATATCCGAGTCCTCGTACAACACTAAAGACTTCAGTGAATGGACCAGCTGGTTCTATAATGATTTGGACAAGCGACGAACTAAGCGACAGGAATGTACGCTGGATTGTTAAGATGATGGAAGACGCAGCACCAGCACCATAAGGATAGGTGGCTCAATGTTTGTTTAGTGGATGTGGGCTTTATGGCCCATTCCCCTACTCTACTTCTTATTTTATCTTACATCCAAGCTTTTGCCTTTCTTTTAACAACAATGATAGAGCGAGTGTTGTCAAAATACCATCATTTCTTGTTTCGGAATAATAACCAAAATTCAAAGAATGTCCGTGGATTCTCAATTTCAAGGAGGAGAAACCTGTTCCAAACATTAGGACCTCACCCATTCGGACGATGGATTAAAAAGATTGAACACGGACCTTGAAGTCGAGGGACATGCCTTCGGCGTCAGACAACATCCTTGGACGAGATTTTCAACATGGTAAGGTAGCCTATGGTTTTCAGTGGAATACAACACACCACAAGAGATTGGGCTACAAAGAAGGGGACTTAGCATCCCTTTGGGCTCACCTTAATTCAATTCTGAGCGGCAAAGTTCCTGCCAACCCGTTCATAGACCCGTTCTTTACTAGAGCTTCGAGACTTCGGTTCTCTGAAATGTCGAAACCAGAGAAGGTTGGATTCAGAAAGAGGTTGGTACGAACTGGAGCTCTTATCTATCGAGTAGATGATGACCTGGTTAATAAACTTCGAAACTATCATAGATTCAGAAATGATCCAAGCTACTGTGCGGACCACAGCATCTTGAAGGAGTTCATCCAGAAAGATCCTCATACTATCGCTATAGAGGTTCCAGTTTGGTCTGAGCGTTACAAATTGACTGGTCATGTAGACCTCATCCGATATGTCGATGGTGTCATCCACGTCTGCGACTACAAGCCGGGTCCTTTAGAAAGAACAAAGAGTCGATTTATGGACTCTATTCCTCAAGTATCAGCATATGGTGAGATGATGACCCATCATCTTGCCAGCACACTACGTAGTGCCTTTGAAGCCCCTCTTTTGCCTCAAATCAAATGCTGCATTTTTGACACCCATTCCAGTTGGCACTTCGGAGCTGAGATGTTTGTTCAGCTAGAAACAATCGGGAAGATAGCAGGTCTTCAAGTCTGACCATTCTTCAGGATAGACATCATGACATCTTCTTCAACAGAAGGAGCCTCTGAAGCGATACCACTCCATTTCAATTGGATAGTAGGTCGCTCTGAAACCAAACCCTCCCGGATTCGTGAGAAGTAATTCTCGGACATTGTTCCAAAATTGCCTAGAGCTGGATCTACAGGAATCCACCCATTTCTTTCAAGAAACATTTCACACCATGCATGGGGTTCTGGTTCAGGACCTCCACGATAGTAATGACCTACAATTCTTCTAGCTGGGATTCTGACTGCTCGTAGTAAGGCGATGAATAGATCCGCATGCTCATCACAATCACCCTCCTTCTCTCTTACAGCTCTTGCTGCGCCTCTTCTTTCATCAAGGTGTGTCTTAAGTTTCATGCTCTCTCGGACCATCTGAAAGACAAGTCTCGCATACGACTCATCATCCCCAGTTCTCTCTGCAGCTTTTTGCGACAGCTCTTGGACCAGAGGATCATCAAGCTCCCAGTATTTCTGCATAGAGCAGTATATCCCTCGAGTTCTTGCCACATGTTCTTCAGTCGATGTCTTGGGATCCATTAACCAGTCTCTTGTAATGGTGTCTATTCGCAAGACTACAGATGGTGAGAAGCTCTCTCCGGGATTCAGCTCTGGAATCTTAATCACTGCAACCATATTCTTCTCTGCTTTCTCTGTAACTCTCGCGGGTGGAAAGACATCAATCATCTCTACAAACTGATTCTCAATATCTGTGAAAAGATGCCAGACCATCATCCCTCGCTTTAGTCTAGAAGAACCACGGTTGTGAACGTTGGCCTGCATCTCAATCTTAAGGCGCATAACAGATTCACAGGCTCCTCGGATGCTTTAGGCTTGACTCGAATAGATTTATGTATTGTCTGGCTAACTATGCAGCTATCCTTTCGGGGATTGATGAACGAGAGGTTTTCGCATGGCAAAAGATCCCGACAAAAAACCCTCTGGTGAAAAAGGGGTTGTAGATGAGCTTCTTACAGAACTCGGAGTAGACGATGAAATGAGACAGGAGCTCATCGATTCTGGTCGAATGTCAAGTGATGTCATGAGAGTTGAATCTGCTGATCAAGTACGACGAAGAATGGAGATAGACAAGAGCATAGAGAAGTTGCAGGATAGTGTGGGTCTTCTAGAACGGAACATCATGACGATAGAGGGTTCAGTGGATCGTATTGAGAGAGACTTAGTTCCAGTTGTACTCTCTTTCTTGGTAGGACTAAAGGGAAATCTTGTGAGCATGCGGGGAGATATTGTCACTAGAAGCAAACGTGCTGCGAAAACAAACCTCCAGACTACATACATCGATAATGATGTAAAACCAATTGTTGAGGAGGAGTTTCTTAAAGTCGAAGAGTCATTGACATCAGGAATGTCAACACCCATCCTCGAGAAGGTTCGAGATCTCACGGAAAGCCTCAAAGAAGCAATGAAAATAACATATGAAGAATTAGCTGCTTTAAAATCCAACATCGATGACTTCACTCAAAGAGCGACCACAGAGGTAGAGTTCCTCGCTTCAGAACTCGGTATGAAACCAAAGGTCGAAGTTCCAAAGGACATAGCAGACAAAATGAAGGTGCTAGAGAGAAGGATTGAAGAACTCACTCAAGAACTAAGTATTACCCAGCAGAAGGTGGAAACGAGGAACGGAGAGATTGAAACACTCCGCAAGGACAATATATCACTTAAGGTAATCAATGAGGAAATTGAGGAGGAACTAGCAAAGCTGAAAGCTGCCCCTCAAACTGATGTAGAAGTTCTTACTGAACTGAGAACGAAAGTGAAGGCATTAGAAGCTTCACAGGAACTCCTTCAGGACAAAGCGACAGAGTTCGAGGCACGGGCAATTGCTGCTGAACAAAGAGGGAAAGAGTACTCAGACGAAATAGCAAAGAGAGATCTGGAGATTGGTGATCTAAGAACTCAAGTGAGACAGCTAGATGATGAGAAAGCAAAGACTGCTGATCGTTTGACAGAAATGGAGGAAATACGAGCACGGCTAAGATCATTCGAATCTGGTGACAAGGCTAGAGAACTTGAGAGACTGAAGGCGGAACATGAACGAGCAACAGCTAATCTTGAGAGAGCGACAAATGACCTTCAGGAAACAAGAGCCAAGCTTGAACATACCAAGGAAACCCTAGAAGGTTATCTTGATCTAATGGATAGTACAGAGAAGACAAAGGCATTCTTGATGGTAGAAGAACATGGCGAGATGTCAATCCGAGAGATAGCTAGGTCTTTAGGTGTAGCTCCTGCAATAGTAATAAAGTGGGCTGATGAGTTTCAAGCACTAGGTATTGCTTGGGTTGTTGATGGTCAGACTCTAGTCCATCGTGACTTCAAGAAAGAGTAGCATGTCTACTAGAGTACAGGTTCAATCTTCTTGAGAAATTGAACTACTCCAAGAAGACCCTCGATTCGTAATGCATCATTATAAAGTGTTTCAATTTCGTTAACTTTAGAGACCTCACCTTCGAGATATGCTCTAATAGCGGGACGAAGAACCTTCTCGAGATATTTTGACCTAAGCTTCTCCAGTGCCTGAAGAAGCCCAGCATCAAGCTGTCCTAGCTCCACTGTACTTCGCAAAATAGCGAGGTGTCTTTTACAATCAGTCCGATTATTCAGAGCTGAGTTAGCCCCCCTTAATGTCTGCCTGGCAAGTTCAACAGTTAGACTTGTTGCTTGGTTATAATCCATTACAGCGAGATATTTTGTTTCGGAGCATCGATCAAGAAATGGTCTACTCTTGTCTGATGTAATATTTAGCAGACCTCCTAAACGTTCCAGCTCCTTTGGTGCAGGCATATGCTAAACCATTCACTTGTCCGTAGGATGCCCTTTTAACGATGACTGCGTGAAATCCCCTACTACACCGTAAGAGGGATAAGACTGGAATCAGATTGTATCATGAAATGAGAGAAGCCGCACTATACTCTAATCTGAAGAGTGGTATCCGTTGTGATCTTTGCGCAAGACGATGTGTCATTCATGACGATGAAACCGGCTTCTGCAGAGTACGAACCGCAAAGGATGGGAAACTATACTCTATAGTCTACGGGCTGATAGATGGAATGGCTCCTGATCCAATTGAGAAGAAGCCATTGTTTCATTTTGCACCAGGAAGCAGTACCTTCTCAATTAGCACATCCTCCTGTAATTTTCGATGCCAGTTTTGTCAGAATTACCACTCTGCTCATCGAGAAACCCCCGTGGGGCAGAGAATAGAACCTGAAGATATTGTGTCTCTCGCGCACAAGTATGACTGCACAGGATTAACTTACACATATACCGAACCAACAGTTTTCATGGAATTAGCACATGATACAGCAGTAATTGCACATAATCAAGGGATGTTCAATACTTTCGTTACGAATGGATATATGACCCATGAGGCAATTGACTACATAGCACCCTATCTTGATGCAGCTTCTGTCAACTTCAAGGGAAGTGCAAACAAGAGGTTTTACAAAGAGCTGATGTCAGTTCCAAAAGTCAAACCAATATTCGACGCAATGCTCGCTATGAAAGAGAAGGATATCTTCATTGAAATCACTAATCTAATCATCCCAGAAGTAGGCGACTTCGTGGAGGACACCCGCAGCTTGGCAAAATGGGTGGTGGAAAATCTTGGAGAGCAAACACCATTTCATCTAACCGCGTTCTCTCCTGCATACAAGATGACCCATTTACCTCGCACATCTGCAGCAACACTCGAAACGCATATTGATGCTGCAAAAGAAGCTGGACTAGTCTTTGTCTATTCAGGGAATGTTGCAGGTCACGATTATGAAAACACCTATTGTCCAGAGTGTGGTTTTAAGGCAGTTGAGCGTTACTCAGTATTCCTCAGTTCGAACAACCTGAACAATGATGGGAGCTGTCCAAAGTGTCAGACTGATTTGAACATCGCTGGAGTAGAATGGATGATTCAAGGTAAAGGACGATTCAAGCGTTTTTGAGGTCATCATAGTGCATATAGTGGATGTTGTTTGGAGAACTACTGATGAAGAGACCTACGAGTCCGGATTACGAGTTTGGAGAGAGGGGTACGAAACTCTTGACTTTCTTCCAATAACTCCTGGGAAGCATCTTAATTGGTCATTCAGAGGACCCAAGCGATGTGTTGGTAGCATCGACCCAACAGGCAAGCTGGTAAGATGCCCAGAAGATGCCGTTATTCTTCGCCAAGGTATTCGTTGTGGACCCTGCTCTGCAATGGACTTCTACGATCCGTGTATTCGTTGTGACGGACGGACTTGCATGGCAACAGAGGCAAGGAAGACTCAATGTGACATATCAGAGTATTCAGTGTATGCGGTTCTGTTCAGTGATGCAACACTAAAGGTTGGAGTTTCATCGAAGAAGAGGGTTCGGTTAAGGTGGATAGAGCAGGGGGCGGACTTTGGAAGTATTATTCAAACGGTGATTGGTGGGAGGAAAGCTAGGCGTCTAGAGGATCGACTTGGAAAACGGTCAAATATCACAAAGGTGGTCAGAGGAGAGAGGAAGATAAAAGGACTTCAAGACACACTTGACATCGAGGTTGCACAGTCAATAGTTGATGATTTTGTTGTTGGAATAGAGAGTATCGAGTTGGGAACACAGGTTGAATTGGAAGACCTGTCTAAACATTACTCGCTTCCACCATTGAAGACCAAACCCACTCCATGGAGGAAAAAATCTGACCCAATTGACCAGCGACCGCTAGTTGGGGATGTCGTGGGGATGAAGGGTTCTCTACTTGTCACCGGTATTGGGAGCTCGTATACCGTGATTGACTTGAAGCAGGTAATTGGATATAACCTGGATTGTGATGAAGATATTACCATGGTAACACAGAGTGGGTTGATGGATTTCTTCTAACAAGGTTATTTAGGGTATCTCGTAGTCGAATATTTGTGAACGAAACAGTCGAGGAAAAGGCAGAGGTCCGTTATCTCTCTCTAGTTCGAAAAGAAGGGGGAGAACCAATTATTGGAATTCCCTATAGGGCAATGTCAGTGGATCCTGACTTAGTCGCGAGTTTCGTTCTTGCTGTGATCATCTTTGAGAATAGGCAACTCAAAACATTCGTCAAAGAAGGATATGTAGTTGTCATTGAAGAGGGCAATCACGTGGTTGGCCTCCTCATTGTGGATAAAGTTGAGGATGATGAGCCATATCGGAGGAACTTAATAAGAATCGTAGAGAGATTTGAAACCAAATATCAACAACAACTTGTTTCTTGGAAGGGAGATATCAGACCATTCCGCGAGTATGCTTTGGATATCCTTCAAGTGTACCCATATACAACATTTGATCTCAAAATGATTCCGAGAATCGTAAGCAAGTCGGAAGCAACACCTGACCATCATACAGCCATTCCATGGAGTGTTGGTCAAACCGATGCAAAGTTACAGATTGTTCTTGGGTATATCAATGGAAAAAGAACTATTGAGGAAATTATGCAGCAGTCCGAGTTCGAAGACTCTGAGATAATGGCGATCATGTCGATGCTAGACAAATACAAATGGATAACCTTGACAAGACGTCTGGAAGATAATTCCATCTTGACCAAAATCATGGATCCTCCAATGTTCTTGCTTGGTGTGTATGGCGACCAACTGACTAAACTTGTCGAGCAGATAGATGGAAAGAGGACGCTCTCGAAGATCTGCGAAATTTTGCCATTCAACATGGAGGCTGTGAAGACAGTAGCAAATCGTCTTATCGATGCAGGTGTGCTAGGCTATGTTGACACACCTTCTGCATCTGGAGAAAGTAAGGAGGTTTGAGAAATGGCATTGGATGTTTCCAAGGTACGCTACATCTCCCTCATCCGAATGGAAGGTGGAGAGTCAGTACTGAACATTCCATACGCCGAACTCACTGTTGATCCTGACCTGATAGCAGGATTTGTTACTGCTGTTATCATTTTTGCAAAGACTCCAATAAGAACCATCAGAAAGGCAGCTTACGATATACTGATCGAGGTTGGAGAAACAGTCCTTGTCCTTCTTGTTGTTGATCCTGTCCCAGATGAGGTGCCTTATCGAGAAAAGCTAAGGCGGATTCTCGAGCAAGTTGAGAGCGAACACGGTGATAAGCTCAAACACTTTGAGGGCGATATCAGACGATTCAGGGAGTTTGCACAGGATATCATTAGAGAGTTCCCCTTCTCATCGGTCGATCTAGATCTTGTTCCTATCAGAAAATCAACTGGAGTCCGTATTCCATTCAGAGTTGGATCAGTTGATCATGATCTAGAGCAAATTGAATCCTTCATTAATGGGAAACGAACTGTTTCTGAAATCATGGACCTCATTGGTTTTGGTGATGAAAAGACCCTTGCGCTCATCTCAATACTCGACCGGTATCAATGGATCGAATTCAAAACGCGTCTAACTGAGGATGACATTCTTATCAGAGGGGATTGTCCTGAGATGAAACTTGGGATGTTAAAATCACAGTATGGAAAACCCCTTGAGGATATACTCGAGAAATTCGATGGTACATTGAGAATTAAGGATGTTGCTGAGTCACTCCCATATGATCCTCGAGCTCTATGGTTTTTGATCAACAAAATGGTTGAAGTTGGATGTTTATCGGTAAAGCGTTAGAGGATTGTGTCACATCCAGGAATACCAACAACATCACTTCTACACTGTTTGCAGAAAGAAAACTGTCGGATGAACTGAGAAGCCTCGGCTCGAATACGTGATAATTCTTTTTTGGTGGGTGCTCTACAAGACGACAATCTATCATTTGGAACAAGTGGTACGATATTCTGGAGTACTACACCTACTGTTGCTAGTATCCGAGCAAGAGGAACAATGTCATTCATGTTAATCCCAGGTATGAGAATAGAGTTTACCTTCACATGAATTCCAGCACCTGATGCTTTAATGATACCCTGCAACTGAGACTGTACTATTCTTGATGCCATCTCCTCGCCATGAATAATCATGTCTTGGAATTTTCCCCATTCATAGATTTTCGAAGCAGAATGGATACTTGAAGTACTCATTGAAACACTGATTGTTTCAACATTCAATTCCTTCAACTTTCGGACATTTTCCTCAAGCAAGGTACCATTTGTACTCAGACATATCGCGATATCTTTAAAGTTGGTCCGAACCATTTCTAGGGTTTCAAAAGTTTCAGGATTTGCTAGGGGTTCTCCTGGTCCAGAAATGGCGACAATTCTTAGATTTGGGTTTCTCTCTACCTCAATCCTTGTTCTAGCCACAGCAGCAGCTGGTGTCATAATTTTCTTGCATTCTCCAGGTTTCGATGAGTGACAGGACGAACCAATGGAGTGAGAGCAGAACATGCATTTTACGTTGCAATATCGTGCCACTGGGAGGTGAATTCTATGCCATAGTGACGTACGATTTTCTGAATAGCAAGGATGATAGCTGAAAGGATATTCACTAGAGATTACCATTTTTCTCAAATAGCCTTGTAGAGTATCTTCCGTGCTTTCCTCGCTGTTCCTTTCGCATCATTGAAAATCAGTCCGAGTTTGGCATTTTCAGGAGCAGTTACTGTAAGGAGATAGTCAGATGATATCGCAATCACAAGAGTTGTGCCAAGGTCTCCCTGGATAATGATAGATTTGAGTTCCCCATGTCTGAGTTCCTTGACTGTTTGATCTCCAGCTGCATGAATAGCGGCAACAATAGCGGCGATTGATGCCTCCTCTACTCCACCGTGAAATCTACTCACAAAGGGCAGTCCTTCAATGGAAAATACAGCGGCACCTAGAATTGGTGACTTGTTTGCAAGATCCTTGATAAGGTCACTGAGTGATTCCTGTAACTTCACAACCATCTGGTCTTCCAATTCTATCGCTCCCTTTCTATGGAATCTAACCTTTTTTCTTAAGGGTCTTATTGAGATTCACGTAAGCTATAGATAAAGCTTGGGAGCATAACCGATTTACTCGATTAGTCTGACAGAAGTCACTTTGTCACTATGGAGTGATATGGTTGGGAGTTTCATAACTCTCAGAACATTGTCTGCTTCCTCAAAGAAACCAGCACTCTTCAATAGTTCAATGAACTCAAACCCTGTTGTGATAATTAAACCCTTGACTGGTCTTCCTGCTTTCATGGACTCAAGAAGTTCCTCAGCTGACCAAAGCTTGCACCTCATGTCAAGGTCTTTTTGCTTCTCAAGATGAGAGATTCCCTTCCTAGCAATTCCTCGATTCTCTCTCTGTTCACTGGTATATGCCCGTCGTCTATAGATTCGCCTAAGTCTAGAAAGTCCTCTTTCAATGACTTCCTTTGAGTGAATGGATTTCTTATACAGACCTTTGACACTCTTTGTTGAACTCGTCACCAACCATGATGTTCCATACTCTGCTTGATATCGCATTCCCTTTAGTACTTCAGACTCACTTAGCAAAGTAATAGACCTGTATCCTTTGTATTCCACGGATATTGTCCAGTCTGGATTCTTATGCACGACCATTAGGTCTGGTGTGAGTCCTTTCCCTGTTGTTGGGACCCACGTCGTAACATCTGGAAAAAGGTGCATGATGAAAGCATGGAATGCTTCATGGAACAGATTGTGTCTGAGATTTCTTGCCTCTTGGGGATGTCTCAATCCAGCTTCTCTATATAAAACAGGCATCTCGACTCTTTGTCCGGTCTTGGCTTTGACCTCGCTTTTTGTTGTTAGTCTTCCCTTCGCATGATTCTGCTTAACAAGATTGATTGCAGCTTCATTCCCGATAAGCTCGTAGACTATTCGCCCCAAATCAGGTTTTTTCTCATCTGGATTCTCTGCAATCCGACGTTTTGCTTCGGAGTAAGCCCAATCAATGACATTTTGGGCATCCTCTCCGAGGAGTGATGCGATAGACTGAATCTTTTCTTTGAGTGTATATTTTCGCACATGTTTTTGCAGTGCTGACCCCATGGTTATAGTGCTAGACAAAGGGTATCTCTCTCTGGTTCTTATTATTATCTTCTAAGGATGTCCTTTGTGAGCATTACCTCTTGCGAGTCTTCATCATATGAAACTAGCTCAGCTGCCTGCAGATCATGTACTGCTTTCAGAACAGCTGCTGGCATGATACCAGTGCTTGATGCAATGTTTTTCCGGGTTATTGCACTTTTAACGTCATGAAGCGTGTATAGAATCCTTGCATGTGGCTTACCATAGAATACAGTTTCAATGAGAGTGATGTAGATGGCAAGAAGATCACTGACATCTACTTTCTCTTGCAAAGCCTCCTTTTCAGCTGAAGCTTCACGGTAGAGCTCTGAAACCCTTGAGAGTTGCTCATTAATCTCATCCATCTCTCTTCTGAGTTCATCACGTTCTTTTCTAAGGGCATCTTGAGCCTCGGTTTCACCAGCTTCGGCCTTCTCCTTAGCAGCCTCAGCTGACTCAAGATTCATTGTGAGCTCTTTGACTTTCTCCTCTGCAGCCCACGCTTTTTCTTCTGCGTCCCGTTTTGCAGCCCTGAGTTCTTCAGCCTCGCTATTGAGACCTTCTCGTTCATCCATTAGTTTGACAATTGAGTTCTTGAACTCATCCAATAATTCAAGCATCTTCTCCCTATCGGTCATTAGACACTCCTCATAGTGAGAGAGGACAACCTGCTTTATATCAGTTTCACATCTAAACCCCTAGCCTTAATTTTCAGGTATCTGACATATAGCTGTTGCAACTCAGCGAGTGGGTAGCCAAATGCTTTGAAAGCCTCAAGTTCCCCTTTCCTCTTCTTCTTCAATATAGTTTCATTCTGCTTGCGTAAAACGGGATCTTGACCAATCGAGGGAATGTGTCTGTTCTGTTGTGCACACTTCACATCTGACTTGGTCATTGATTCGAGAGAATGCTCGATACCAGATAGCATTCCTTTTCTTCCCCAGAAGTCCTCCGTTGTAAGACCTACCAACTTGGCTTGTGGAGTTGCAAGCCCTTGGATGTTGGCTAACTCAATTGAGTTACTTTTAATCGTCGAGAATATTCTCAATGACCACGGGCTCATGTCAACTAAAATTAGAATTGGAACCTCGTTGTCTGCTAATCGTCTTATCCATGCTCTCATGTTTCGACCTGGTTGACCAAAAAGAGACCCGACACCAATTCGAAGACTCTCTGGCAGTCCAAGTTCTATGAGATTTCTTGCCATTGCTTCCTTCTCAACGAATACAGCTGCATCGATGTTGATATCATGAATGTTAACGTCAAAAGGTCTCGAAGATATGAACCATCCATACTCTCCCGAAGAATTGCAGTTCAATCTTTTTCCAGATAAATCAGAAAGAGTTACATCCCCATAGAATGTGCCCTTTGGTGAACTAACGACGCCAAACTCCTCTCTTGGGACAGATGAACTTCTATGTCTGATGATTCGCTCGCATAGATTGATCAACCTATTGGTTTCAGACTGGTTAGTAATCTTCATGACATTCTGGACTCGCTTCACCTTGTGTAGGTAGTAGAAGTCTCTCAAGCTCATCGAGAGACCCTGTTCAAGATGCTCCTTGAATTGAGTCAGTCCATACACAAGACCCGCGATGGTTTTTGCACTCTCAACCTTGCGACCATCAATGAAAGAAGCTTTGTCATCAACAGGCTTGTAACCCTCCGTTTCCTTATAGAGCACATTCTTCTTCGAAGAGCCATAATATCCGATTTCAGGAAACTCACCATCATGTATTGTACCAGCAATTGTATCAAGAACCTCATCAATTAGATGGAGGACGTCGGTGTTTGTACGCCTCGTTGACGAATCACTCATTCATGATCTCCTCCTCTATAACCAAAAAGTGCGGTTGTCGACACCTCCCTCTTCAGAGTTGCCGTGAGAGTTTCTGCCATGAATGCGTAGTACTCTGTAAGTTGATTCTCTCTCTTTCGTTGTTTATGTACTCTGTTTCGCTTTCGTACCTTTTCGCCAAGCTCTCTTAGACAGTCTTTGAAACCTAGTTCAACTTCTCTTCTGACAACATCCACATCACCAATGTATTCCTTACCAACGGTCTTGTATGGAATCTTGGTGGAGCATATGTGCATAACAAAAACCAAAGGATCTTCAGAACGGAGTCCATAGTTACTTAGATTTAGATCTCGTACAACCCTATATGTCACATCTGAACGTTCATCATAGAGTAGCGGAATCCTGTTGGCAAATCTGTATACACTAATGCTCGAATTGAGTCCACCACCATACGCGACACCCGTTTCAACTACAAACGGATGTCCCTCATGAACATTTGGAGACCTCTGTTTAAAAACCGCAAAGTCAGGTGACAGCCTCTGGATTCCAGCTGCTAAAACATCAGTGCTCGCAGGCGAGAGTGACTTTGGGGAGGGTGGAAGGAACCTGTCATAGCCTGCGAGGGCGTTCATTAAAGTGACTAGCTCTTGTTGACTGAGTGTTGAAGGTTCTCTTTCAGGATCCATATCTACATATGTCAGGAAATCCTCTGCAATGGATTCTCCAACACGCTGAAAGGAGTTTTTCATGAAAGACTTCATTGTTCGTACTCGAGTCGCACTAATCATCTTCTTCAGTAACTCAACGTCAATCCCTCGTGGGTGAGGTTTCATTTCTCTTGGTGCGACTGGGAGCTTGTCAATTATTCTTTCAAATTGCAGAACCTCTCCTTCTGGAGTTTCAAACAAGAGTGATGCATATGGTACAATTATAGATGTCATAGCGAAATAATCCGTGATTCTTCTCTTACTCCGAATCCAATCCCCGTGGAGTTTGTACGAAACCATTGTTCCTTTCTCTTGAGGAGATTTCTCAACTGTTTCCTCCTTGAGAATAACTGGTTGATTGGTTTCAATATCTAGGCGCATAACAATTCTGTGTCCAAATTCATCGCCCTGTTTGCCAGTAACAACTTCGATTGGTTCTTGCGTTGTGACTTGGCCATAGAGAAGAGCTAGACTTCCCCCCAAACCAAATGTACCTCTGCTCTGTTTGAGCGTGAACTTTGTCCCTGTAAGCATCTTCCCTATCAGGACAGGGATATCTTCCTTTTGCATTCCCTTTCCATTGTCTTTCACGATTAGCTCAAAGATTTCAGACCCAGAACTTAAAACATCGTGCACTTCATCCAAGTCTTTCACGCGCTTGAGGAATACACTCACGTTGGGAAGAACACGCTCCTCCTCACAAGCATCCAGACTATTTTCAACCAATTCTCGAATTGAAACATAGAGGGAACGCGCAGGATTATCAAACCCAGCAATGGTGCGGTTTCGATAGAACCAGGCCGAAACAGAGAGTTCTGTTATGTCTGGGCTATATCTATTCGTGGTAAGCAATCATTAAGCCCCCGGACAAGGACAAGTGGTTTGTGTATTGTCCTGCTATGAAGCGTGGTATTATTCACGCAACATCTCATAAGCCTAAGAGTGGGAACATGAAGTAACCTAGAATTAACATGAAGAGAAGTCCAACAGTCAAGGCAATCCAGACTCTATTATCCCAATGTCTGACAGTCGCTCCATCAAATGGCTGGAATGGGATCATATTGAAGAGACCCAGGAAAGCATTCAACTGAATACCATATCGAAGAAGAATACCCAGTGGAAACAATGCCACACCAACGACAGACATGGAGATCGATATTATTACAAGGGCTGCTGCAATAACAAAGTTAGTCAAGGGTCCAGCAAGGTTTGATTTTCCGTTATGTTCCATGTTTGTGGTCCCGCTAGTATAGACTGCTCCTGTTCCAAATATGGGTAGAGAGAAAAGAATCGCCATCGCTGAGAGATAGTATCCCATTGAAGTCATTCTGAACTCTGACCACATTCCATAGTGCTGAGCAACAAACTTGTGTGCCATTTCGTGAGCCATGAAAGATGCAAGGAAAATTATGATTGTACCTATCACCAACCATCCAAGTCCCATGGTGAAGAAAGCGATGACGGTGTTAATTGCATTGATAATCCCCAAATTATTACCAAAAATGGACACACCTACAAGAATGACCAGTATTGAGGCAATGACAAGATCTCGAATCTCAGTGGATGAGAAACGACCTCTCCTGGAACGGCGTTTCTTCTGTTTCCGAACGGGCCGAACGAGATTCTCACCACGCAGTGAATCAGAAACCCGTGTACGTGCATCTTCACGAACTCTGTGCATTGCCGGACAACCATGACTCTCTGGAAGTCTATGCTCTGAACAGAACACTCCATTACAGTAAGGGCATGTGAAGCTCATATCTTCAGTGCCGCACAGAGAGCATGTTGGCAATTTGTTAACACCAGTCTATTGGACAGCTGAATTAACCCAATATATCCGTATCCCTGCGACATTATTCAAAGAAAATCTGTGCAGTTGGAGAAATCCTCATACAATATGCTGGAATCCGCATATTATACATTTCTTCATCTGTTCTAATGGTCTCTAACATCAGATTTATAAACTAATATACCACATGGTATCTTAGTACTGGCTGACAAGCCGTACAGAAAGGGAGCCCCAACGGTGACTCGGAAGGGCGGCATTAGCCGCCCGGGGCTTCGTAATTGGAGGTTATTTTCCAGATGATAGACGATGACTTTGAGTCAGTGTTCCGTAAGATGATTGAACAGTTCATGGAGGCTTTTGGTGGACTGCCAGAGGGTAGTATGACATTTAGGTCTTGGAATGGCTCAATAGTCAATGAACCGCTCGAAACACAAGTCGAGCCTCAGAGTAATGAACCATCTGTAGAGAAGATCGATCTAGGAGATAGTGCGATAATTCTGGTAGAATGGTTGAACGACCATGAGACTCCCACGGTCAAAGTTTCAGGGTCAATGGTTACGATTCAGCTTGGTCCTGAGAAAGAGGAAATCAATGTTGATGTAGGATTTCATGTAGATCGAGAGCGGTCGAATGTTTCCCATCGAAACGGCGTGTTAGAGATTTCAGTTGTAAAGACCGATGTCGAAGACACTAGTGATAATGATGGATTTTTGAAAATTGAATAGAGAGTGAGATGTAAAATGAGTGAAGAGAGTGTTCGACTTAAAGTAGCTGCGGCCATGCCAAAAGATCAAGGTCGCGGTATTGTACGATTAAACTCAGACGTTAGAAATCACTTAGGAGTCCGCTCAGGTGACTATGTCCTGTTGAAAGGTGCTAAAGAAACCGTAGCTATAGCATGGCCCAGTCTCAAAGAGGATGAAGTTCTAGATATGGTAAGAATGGATGGTCTCATCAGAAACAATGCGGGAGCACGGCTTGGCGAGATGGTTGAGGTGAGTAAGACTACAGTATCCGAAGCCACAAGAGTGGTCCTTGCTCCTAGTCAACCCGTGAGGTTTCAACCAGGTTTTGAGAACTATGTAAAGCAACAGGTACTCAACAAACCAATCACAAGAGGTGACATCATTCTCATCTCGTCGATTGGTCAAGGGTTACAATTCACAGTAACCAATGCTACCCCTGGTAAACATGTTCGGGTAACACCAGCCACACAGGTTGAGGTACTCACCAAACCAGCTAAGCCAGAGGACATTCATATTCCAGATGTTACCTATGAGGACATCGGAGGTCTTGGGAAAGAATTGGTGAAAATCCGTGAAATGGTAGAATTGCCAATGAAGTCTCCTGAGTTGTTCCAAAGGCTTGGAATTGCTCCGCCCAAAGGAGTACTCCTACATGGGCCCCCAGGAACTGGAAAGACCTTGATTGCAAAAGCAGTAGCTAATGAATCGGGAGCTAGTTTCAAGGTAATTAATGGACCTGAGATAATGTCTAAGTTCTATGGGGAATCAGAACAGAAACTTCGGGAGGCATTTGAAGAGGCAGAGAAGAATGCCCCAAGCATAATTTTCATTGATGAACTAGACAGTATTGCACCAAAGCGTGCCGAGGTTACTGGAGAGGTCGAGAGACGTGTTGTTGCTCAACTCCTTGCGCTAATGGATGGCCTTGCTGGAAGAGGGCAAGTGATAGTGATAGGTGCAACTAATCGAGTTGATGATGTTGATGAAGCACTCAGAAGACCAGGTAGATTCGACAGAGAGATTGAGATTGGTGTACCAGACGTTGATGGACGTCTAGAGATCCTACATATCCATACCCGAGCCATGCCACTTGAGGAAGGTGTGGATCTTAACAACCTGGCTGCAAAGACTCACGGTTTCGTTGGTGCAGACTTAGCAGCTCTTGCTAGAGAAGCAGCAATGCAGGCTCTGAGACGTGCTCTACCACATGTTGATCCAGAAACAGGTGATATACCTGCAGACATTCTTGGCACTCTCTTCGTGACTCAGACTGACTTTGATTTAGCATTGAATGATGTGTCACCATCAGCTCTTCGTGAGGTCCTCGTTGAACGGCCAAATGTTAGCTGGGATGATATTGGAGGATTAGCCAAGGTGAAAATACAGCTCCAAGAGGCTGTGGAAGCACCAATCAAACGTCCAGAGGTGTTTCGGGAAATGGGGATAAGACCACCCAAGGGTGTGCTGCTATTTGGTCCTCCAGGAACAGGAAAAACACTTCTTGCAAAAGCAGTAGCAACTGAGAGTGAAGCCAACTTCATCTCGGTAAGAGGCCCAGAGATCTTCAACAAATACGTTGGTGAGTCAGAGAAGGCTGTTAGAGAGATATTCAAGAAAGCGCGTCAGACAGCACCATGTATTCTGTTCTTTGACGAGATAGATGCTATTCTTAGCTCAAGAGGAATGCGCGACGACACTGGCGTTAGCCAAAGGATTGTGAACCAATTTTTGGCTGAGCTCGATGGCATGCAGACACTACAGAATGTACTCGTCATTGGTGCCACAAACCGTGCAGACATTTTAGATCCAGCTGTGCTCCGACCAGGAAGATTTGATGGTGTCGTGTTTGTACCTCCTCCAGACCTAGATGCGAGACTCGAGATATTCCAGGTACATACTCGTGATATGCCTCTTGATTCTGGAGTGGATTTAGCGAAGCTCGCTGACTTAACTGAGGGTTATTCAGGGGCGGACATCGAGGGTTTGATCCGTGAAGCTGCAATGGCCGCTGTTCGGACAGACTGGAAACCAAAACCTGTTGAGATGAGGCACTTCGAGGAAGCTCTCAAAGAGGTTAGACCTAGTATCTCACCAGATGATGTCAAGCGGTTCCTCGCATTGGCTGAACAGGTGAAGAAGCGGCAACCTCAAAGATCAACTGACTCATTACCGGGTTACATCTAATTCAAAATGGACGCAGATAGAAATCCTATCTGCGCCCTTACCTCCTTTTTCTATTTTGTTTGTGGTTTTTTAGACAACCACAATACCCTTTTGAATGGTCAATGATTGATGAACTTCAGACCCGCAGTTATTGAGGCATCATAATGAGTGACTTCTATCCAGTTTCACCCCTCGTAGGTATCACAAACACTAGTTACGCTGCCCAGGTTGGTGTCATGACAGAACAGTGGGCAGTTAGGGTAGTACGAGGTAAAAAGATCATTGCTGAGAAAACGATTCCCGAATTGGGTATCGAAAACGTGGTTGGAGTAGCTTATGGTCACATAAGAGTCGAGGGGCTTAGTAGACATGCAGTGGCTCAAATGGCCGGTAGACTGATGCAATTTGCCCGAAAGTACCAGACTGCAGGCGTCTGTCCCAATTATGAGATTCCTGATTTAGCATATGATGATGGAACAACAGTTGGTGATATTGCTGCGGCTGCTCGAGGCGAGGTGATTGTTTCTGAAGAAGACACAGCCCCCTCTGCAGACCTTCCTGATATGAGAATAGGAGAAATTCCAGGCATTCCTCGGACAACTGGAGAAGCTGCTTGGGTCAGCAATGTCGAAGCTCATGCCACTCTCTTGTGTGAAGCAGCAGTCTATGCTAAAGAGCTACCTAAGGGGCATATGGAGATCATGTTCAACAGAATTGCTGACTCTCTGATTCGTCAATGGGCAATGTCAAATCCAGATGAACCTTCAACAGCGATAATGAAGTTTGGCGCCCTTATCCAGGCATGCTCTGAGGAGAGCCAACTACCAAAGACTGGCTCGGGGACAGCCACCATTGAAACAGGTGCCTGCAAGGTCCTGAGTATTAGTAGAGAACTCGATCCTGATGCATCTCGGATTCCTGCGGGGTATCCATGTACTTTTCATGAGATTGTAGCGAAAAAATTGAGTGAGCTCTCTGGCGCGAAAATTAGTGTGAACACTTCATCCACAGGTTGCATTGTAGGGATATCTTTAGAATGAAGTGTTAATTACCCAATAATCTTAAATCGCTACAGACGCCTCATCTACAATTAGACGAGACTGCGTGGTAAGGTCTCGATTAGGAGCTTAGAAAATTGAGCTACTTGACATGGCGAGAGTATACGCGTTCAGGACCTGTGTGTCTTGGTGCTCTCTTAGTGATTGGCGGTGCCATTATTTCGCTGCTAGCATATACAAATGATGCATATGCTTTCTTTGGTGAGTACACCGTCATGATTGGTGCGATTGTGGCAGTTGTAGGATTACTGTTCATCATAATGGGCTTCGTCTTCACAAGGAGGAAGCGCGACTCGGTACTCAGACCGGTCGATACAAAGGTTGATGACACGCCTCCCCCACCGCCGCCGCCGGACTGATCTCTAAAATCGGAATTTTCATTCGAGCCTTTGGGCCCTCTGGGTCCTCTGGCTCCAATTCTCTTTCTTCTTTTTAGGTTGGTTTCATCCGCCAAATCTTATTATGTAACCAAGTGGGCTTTTCTCCAGAACCGACTACTGGATGGTGTAATGGTCCAGATGAAGCACATGCTTGAATACAAAAACAGTCAATTTCACGAGTGCACTGGGACTCCTACCACTCCCATAACTCTGACAGTTGACGAATCCACGAAAAAGCTCATTCTTGTTGTTCCTAGTGGAGCTAGCATGATTGAGCGGAGGGCTGCCGAACGAAATGCTCGTGGTATCGAGAAGGTTGGTTTTCAAACCGCCTCCAAAGGCCGTATTGGCAGAGGCTATGAGCTAGTGATTGAAGGTCACGGTGGAGGACTACCAGATCGCCTTAGGCATTCTCCACGAGAGGTTTACTAAGAATACGTCAAGACTGCAGAGTATCTGGGAGAGATCCTATGTTCCGAAAAGGGAAAATGCATAGGCTCTCAGATGTCTACAGTGCGAGTAGGAGAGAGATTCAAGATGTCTGAAGAACGAGCTAAAAGATGGATTGAGGAATCACAAAAGGACGCGATAAGACAGTCTGCAGGAAGTCAACATCTAAAGAGAGCTGCTGAAGCAGAGAGATCTGGAAATGTGGCTGCTGCAGAACAGGAGTATGCATTGGCGGCTGAAGCTTTTCTGAAGTCTGCTAATGAATACCGAGGTGCTAAAACATTCAAGAAAGCGGCACTCAATATGTGCGCCGCTGGTGATGTTTTTTCTGAGTTAGGAGAAGCTTCTAGAGCAGTTGAAACATATCAAGGAGCTGCTGATGATCTAATTAACGCATCTGCAGAACATCTAATGTGGGGCGAAGATGCAGAAACAAGTAAAGGTACAGCTCTTGCGATGACTGCATGCATGATGTACATAATGATTGGGAAGGAGGCTGATGGTTTCTATAAGGCACGCGGATTCGTTGCAGAACACGCCTCAAAGATACGTCTTCCTGCCACTGTAAGATTGAGTCAAATCCCTCAGATGCTTGAAAGCGCGATTCAATCAGTCAACCTTGAGTCTTTTGCCACTGCTGAGAATGCGGCAGTGACAGAGCTGAAAGCAGCATTGGCTAGTGCCAATAGCCAAGAGTTCTCCAAATATGTGGACAAAGGTTTGGATATGGTTCGAGAGATTCTACGTGGGAAACTCAAGGTTCCAAAGATATCATCACAACTTGTCCTTCCTAATGATGTAACTTTCACTGAGGAGTTTCCTGTCCGTGTGTTTATTAAGAACACTGGAGATGGTGACGCAAATGATCTCTCAGTTGAATGGCATGTTGACGAGGGACTGAACTTAGTTTCTGGCACACGCACCAAAGCAGCAGGTCTCCTATCACCAGGAGATACTCTTGATATCTCGGTTGTCCTGAAATCAGCGCAACCCCTTGTTGGTGAGAAAGAATTCTCAATTCTCCTTCGCGGTACATATAGTGATAAATTGAAGACAGAATATAGTTTCCAAGCAGGACCCGGTTCTTTGGTCTTAAGAGACTATAAGGTGAGTCAGCAACTCACACGGGATGCGGATCTTACAGATGGTCGAATTGGCTTAATCAAAGAGGCCATCGATACGTCCGAACTAGAAGCTGAACCTTTGATTCGAATTGTCGACAGTATGATTGCGACAATGAAACAAAGTCGTTCCGATATTGAAGAAGGAGAACTAGATCTAGCGAAAGCAAGAATCAGGGTTGTCAATGACATGACAGATACAATTGATGCCTTGGTTGGTGATGATGATTTAATTAGAAAACTGTCTGAGAAACGAGAAACTGCGATGAAGGAGTATGCTTTCAAGAAGCTCTCACCAGCATATGATGAAGTTATTTCATTTCTCGCGAATCAAGAGAAGAAACTCGAGTCGGAAGTTCAAGATGCTCTTGCTGATTGGGACACTCAGGCTGCAAAAAAGAAGAATCTAAGGGCGACCTTGTCACGCATCAAAGATATAGCTGGAGCTCTCGCAACCTCAGGAGCTGATACCACCAGCCTTCAGGATGAAACAAACAAGGCGCTGAATGACCCACTGCTAGTTGTTGGCGAAAGACCCGCCTCTCCTGAGAAAGTGGAAATGGCACTAGTAATGGCTCGCTCGATACGCAATGAGATCACAAGAATGCTAGAGTCTAGGAAGAATGATCTCAGATAGTCCAGATTCACACTATTGCCATGGTGGTTTTCTCATCATGGCACATTCAGTTTCTTACAATAATAATCAGTGACATTCCAAACTCCCACAGATAAGATCCTTGATGGAAATAATCTTAAATTTCAGAATTTCGAAATTCTGCAAGACTTTTTAGGTTTTACACTGTAATCCTCCTTGAGGATTCGTCTGTGGCATCGAGTGAATTAAGAAAGGAGTTCCTAGAGATCATTGGCAAGACCTATGGCATATATGGTTATCCCGAATACTGTGGATGGATTGAAGGGCTTTTACTATTAGAGCAACAAGAGTGGACGCAACATGGAATATCTGAACGCTTGAGGGAGGTGTTTCCTGAGTCAAAATACCCTACTTCAGTTCCCTCTGTTAATAGAGCTTTGAAAATACTGGAGAGCTATGGGATAATTTTGAAGGCAGGATCAAGAAAGTCTGGCTATAGATATCAGCTCGTTTCATCCTCCAATATTGTTTCTTCGATGTTCCACCAACTATTACTCATAAATCAAGAATTTATCTCGAAGATGGAAACTCTCAGGTCCAAGAATCGAAAGAAAGACTCAGAGTTGAGTAGAGCTATTTCTTCTGAAATATCGGTTGCGAAAATCTGGAATGATGTTGTTCAACAGATACTCGAATCGATGCAAGACGAACAAGGAGTTTGAAAGCGATGAGTAAGAAATCAATGATAATAATTGGAGCTGGGTTAGCTGGACTCTCGACAGGGTGTTATGCCCAGATGAATGGGTATGAGAGTCAAATCTTCGAGCATCATACAAAACCAGGCGGTGTCGCAGCTGTCTGGAAAAGAAAGGACTACCTAATAGACGGTGGAATTCACTTCTTGATCTGTCACAAACCCAGGACTCCAATCTATGATGTCTATTCTGAGATTGGTGCTGTCGGTTCCTATGAGATAGAGGATTTGGACAGATACCTTCGGTATGTAGATGCGGATGGTTCTACAATCGTTGAATTCACAGCAGACCTCGACAAATTAGAGAAGGATCTAATAGCAATCGCACCTGATGATGAAGATGAGATTCGAAAGCTAATCAGAGAAGTAGACTGGATGAAAGATTCACCATTACTTACAGACCTTGGAATGAGTACATCAGCACCTGAGATGAGGGGTCGTTTAGACACTTTGAAGGACATGTGGAACATGCGGGGCTTCATGAAGTATTTCACGGGGAACTACTCCAAGACAGCAGCGGGATATGTAGAGTGCTTGAAGACACCAATGCTCCAGACTGTCATAAAGTATGCATTCTCTCCCGATGTGGCATTTTGGTTTGTCATTATGATTCTTGCTACTATTGCTGGTGGACATCTTGGTCTGTTTAAAGGGGGATGTCACCAATTCGTGGAGTCTATCGTTGCGAAATACGAGTCCCTCGGGGGTGAAATTCGGTATCGGTCTAAGGTTGAGAAAATCATTGTCGAGAACGATGTTGCGGTGGGTGTCATTCTTGAAAATGGAACAGAGCACTGGGCTAATGTGGTTGTGTCTGCAGCAGATGGGAGGAGTACCATCTTTGAACTTCTTGAGGGAAAGTATGTTGATGACAAAATCAAAAAGCGATACGAAACTTGGAGGCCATATGACCCGATTCTTACTGTGAGTTATGGAGTGGACCGCGAGTTTGAGAGAGGGGCTCCATTCATTTGTTTCACATTGAAAGAACCACTGGAATATGCGGGAAGATCAGTTTCGTATCTTACTCTCCGCATTCTCAACTATGGTGATGCATTTGCCCCAGAAGGCAAGAGTGTCATCCAAGTCATGCTTGAAACTGATTGGGAGTATTGGTTCAATCTCAGCAAGAATCGAGAAGAATACAATGCATGCAAGAAACAGATTGCTGATGAGATTACCAAACGTCTTGAGAACTTCTATCCTGGAATCACATCTCAAATTGAAGTAACTGATGTTGCAACCCCCATCACAACATGGAGATATACACTGAATGACAAAGGTTCACCTATGGGTTGGCTGTTGACTAAAAACACATTGACTGAACTTATTCCTCGCACTTTGCCAGGTCTTGAAAACTTCTATATGGCTGGTCATTGGGTTCTTCCTGGTGGAGGAGTTCCAGGGAGTATCTACACAGGTAGAAATGTGCTGCAGATCTTGTGTAAGAAAGATGGGAAAGAATTCAAGACTAGCCCTTTGCCATAAATCCTTCCAGACGGTTCATTGCTTCCTCAATCATCTCTGGTGGAGGCAAGAACACACTCCTGAAATGTCCTGCACCATACTCCTCACCGAAACCACGACCTGGTACAAAGACCACACCAGTTTCAGAGAGAACATCCAAGACGAACTCGTAGTCATCCTTCCATCTCTCCCGTAGTTCAATCTTAGGCATAATATAGAACGCAGCCTCAGGTAATCTTGTCGAGATAGAATCAATCTCATTCAGTCGTTTGTAGATTAGGTCTCTTCTCTGTCGAAGACGGATCATGGTTTCCTTCAAATGACTTCCATCACCAGCAAGAGCAGTTGAAGCTGCAATCTGAGCAGTAGCGTTCAAGCATATCCTTATTCTCGCCTGACGAATCATAGCATCATAAAGTGGCTCAAGTTCTCCATTTGAGTCGCAGAAGTATGCATACCCGACTCTCCATCCAGGTGCGAGATACACCTTGCTGACTCCATTGAATCCTATAACTGGGACATCATCTGCGATTCGGACCATCGGAGTCTGTGGTTCATCATATGTCAGCTGGTCGTATATCTCGTCTGAAATTAGTGGTAGTTCATGTTCACCAGCTATTGCAACAATCTCCTTCAGAGTCTTTTCATTGTACACAGAGCCTGTTGGATTGTTGGGATTGATAACGAGTATTCCCACCGTCTTGTCAGTGATCTTCCGCCGCAGGTCATCTGTATCAGGGTTCCAATCCTTCTCCTCGATTGTTCTATACGCAATTGGTTTCCCACTGAAGTACTTCACGTAGCTGATGTAAGGAGGATAGGAGGGCCCTGGAACCAGAAGCTCTGAACCACTCTCAACCAAGGCACCACATAGAAACTGTATTGCCTCAGAAACCCCCGAGGTCACAATCATCCGATTAGGGTCTACATCAATTCCATTCACACGTTTCTCCTTCTCAGCTGCTGCAACTCGAAGCTTTTCCTCACCATCTGATGGTGAGTAGCCATTCCAACCATCTTTTGCAGCCTTACAGATTGCATCCACCATGTACTGAGGCGTCTTCCAGTCGTACTTGATGGGATCTCCAATGTTGAGGTAGAGTGGCTTTTCGTTTTTCTTCTTCTCATACTGCTTTGCTGCTACCACAATGTCGCGAATTGCGTACTGGAGATTAGCCGCACGTGGAGTGATGTCAAGTTTCATTCTTACCCCTGCTTGTGCTACACATCAACCTTCGTATATTGTTTCCTATCAAATAGTAGGTTCTCAAACTCAATGCCGTTTCTTTTTGTGCTGCAGAGATTTAGCTAGTGTAATGATAAAATTCTCCAAGGGAGTTATGGCTTCGGGAACCAACTTTACGGAAGCGAAAACCTGAGGTTCCTTTCGAGAAATAGAGAGTCGAGTCAAGAAGGGCGCGACTGCTTCAAAATCAGTCTGGAACTGGCTTCTTTGGAATAGACTCTCACCAGATTCTAGGTTAGATACAACAATATAGAATTGCTCAGTCAAATTATCAATAGTCAGCTCATGGATGTTCCCTGAGTCCTTCTTCAATGATTCTTCAAGATTCTTCTGCTCTTGAAGGGTTGTTAACTCAAGATTAAATGATGTAGATCCTCTGATGTTTGTTCGTATCTGAAGCTGATCTGTTCTGTGTTTGATCTTGCAATATGCAAAATGGAAGATGTTAGACCGGTCGAGTAACAAGATGGTGCCCTCAAGTTTTGGCAAAGGACT
>JBHLOX010000272.1:0-2567 GCA_048940045.1 Promethearchaeota archaeon | reverse complement strand
GCCCAGTTGAAGACTCCAAGATCACCATAGGTTTCAGAAGTTGTCTTCTCAATAACCCGGTTTGTACTGAAATAACCAAAGACAACCAGAACTTCCTCACCATCGGGAGTTCGAGGAACCCAATCGAGGCCATAACCATCAGCGTAATTTGTTACTAGTAAATCGTATCGACTTCCTCCCCACTCTGCATATGCACGACTGGAATCATCTATGGTTTCCTCCTGAATCCCTCTTAAATCAAATCCACCCAGACCTCCCTCAGCTGCAGTGAACGTCATCCAATAAGTGACGTTAATCCGTCCATTAGGCATCACTACTACATCAACATTGACACTGGTCAAATTTGGATTAGCACTTGGGATGAAATCTGCATTGGTGAGAGGAATCGCTGGAAGCGCCAGCAATCCAATTAATAGTATAAGCACCAGGCCTTTTTTCACTTCATGACCCTCTTGTCTAATACTCTCCTATTAGGATATGATTAGTCGCCTCGCTGAGCTCTGAGAACGTCAGCTTGTGCGATGGTGAGATTCGATAGGTCAGCCTTTGCGGCTGCCCACTCATCCAGATCAGGGAATTCCATTATCATGCCACTCCAAACGAGATGATAGACTCTTTTCAGGATGACCGTTGCATCGGATTCTTTCCCGACGTATTCAAAGAAGCATTTAATGACCGCTGGTGTTTGTTCGGTCATTTGTTCAGGCACCTCAGTTCCGAACCCGGCAAATGAAACATCAAGCTCTCGCAAAACATCCATTCGCTCACGAATACCAGCAGCAATCACTGGTAGATCGATGTCGTATGCACTGAAGTGCATGATAAGTTTCTTCTTTGTAATTGTACCATATGGTAATTTTGTCTCACTTGTGCTCATTGAACACACTCCACGACGATGTTACTCATATCTCAAGATTGGGGACTGATAAGCCTTTCATCTCTAACCGAAGCCTTAAGATGATGCGATAAATCACTGATATCAATGACCTCACCTCATTCAATGCCTCAATATGACTACACAATGGAGGACCTGAAGTGGGTCCCTGCATTCATTGAAGAGGTTAGAGACTTTTTCTTTGTGAGACCTCAAGACAACCTGCTCATCCTTAGACCCAACAAAACGATGCATCTCAATGAAACAGGGATACGGATGCTCAAGAAACTCCTTGATAGTGAACCACTGGAGGACATTATCAAGCACTTTGTGGATGCAGGCGGAGAAAGACAGGTTGTCATGAATGATCTAGCAGCATTTGTTGATGACCTTCGAAACATGACTATAGGGAATCAGAACATCTACAGCTACAGGACAGCGAAGATTGTTCCTTTTGGTGAGGGCGAGATCAAGTATCCAGTCCTTAGTGAGATTGCACTCACCTATAGGTGCAACAACAAGTGTAGGTTTTGCTATGCGTACTCACCTTATCGCGAGTCAGGAGAGATGACAACAGAAGAGGTGAAGCGTGTCATTGATATCATAGTTGATGACGCTCATGTCCCAAGCTTATCTTTCACAGGAGGAGAACCCACCCTTCGTGAAGACTTGTTTGAGCTCATCGCTCATGCTCGAGGGAGAGGACTTAGAGTCAATCTCATCACAAATGGAATTCGTTGCCATGACAAAGAGTTTGTGCAGAAGCTTGTGGATGCTGGGTTGAATAGTGCTCAAGTTTCTATTGAGGGGCCAGATGCTGAAACTCACGACTACATCGTGGGGATCCCAGGGGCATTTGACAAGACTGTCCAAGGTATCAAGAATCTAAGAGAAACTGACATCTATACTCACTGCAATACAACCATCTGTAGACCGAATCTGGAAAAGTTGGAGGAGCTTGTAGATTTCCATGCTGATGAGTTGAACCTTACTTACTTCAGTATGAACATGGTCATATATACAGGAACAGCAGCCAAGCTCAGAGAGGAACTACAGATTAAATACAATGAGATAAAGGACATTGTCAAACGAGTCAAGAAACGGGCTAACAAGAAGGGCATCCAATTTGTTTGGTATGCACCTACTCCAGTTTGTCTTTTCAATCCAATTGCTCATGGACTAGGAGCTAAGAGTTGTGCATGTTGTGATGGTCTACTCTCAGTAGATGCCGAGGGAGGAGTCTTACCTTGCTCAAGCTTCAGTGAACCAGTGGGTAATCTACTCACCGAAGGTTTCGAACAAGTGTGGCACAATCGAGCATCTCAGTTTTGGAGGGCAAAGGATTTCGCTCCTGAGGGGTGCAAGGTATGTGAGCACTTTGACTACTGCTATGGGGCATGTCCTCTCTACTGGGACGTCCATGGTTTTGATGAGATTAAGGAGTTCTGGCCTAAGAAGAGTAGAGTCAGAGAGAAGATTGATGAAGCAAGACTGAGTCTAAGAAGAAGAGTTCGTGGAGACCAGCATGGCATCACATAGTGGAGGAGGTTAACAGATTTGCGTAAGCAATCAGTTTCTGACCTGATTACACCGTCAGTTTTGGTTGCCATTGAGAGGTTGGAGAAGATCATCTCGGATCATGTTTGAGCATGGAGGAAAAATCTGAATCCTTCCAAATCACTCATGTTTAAGC
>JBHLOX010000097.1:0-10294 GCA_048940045.1 Promethearchaeota archaeon | reverse complement strand
CTCTTGGCCGCAAGTATTCCAGCTGTTTCAGAAACAGCTAGAACATTTCCCTTCTTTATCGAACCATCTCGAATTTTGTCTATGGTTTCAGTCTGGAGGATGATCTCACCTATGGCTTCTGCATACCGCTTGGTGGTTTCCTTTCCTGATACATCGACCATCCTAACTGGGTTTTCTCTATCAGTCACTCTCCTTCTCACCAACCCAATACTCATCTACAACCGTGATCTCTTTTTTCCAAATATGAACAAACTCTTTCAGTTTCTCAATCGCGTAACGACACCCATCAAATGCTTGAGGACGATGTCCAGCTCCAACAGCTATGATGACTATATTCTCTCCTACTGAAAGAGTTCCGATTCTGTGGACGATTGAAACATCAGTCACTCCAAACTTCTCTATTGCCTCTTCACGAATTTGCTCAAGCTGCTTAACAGCCTCTTCCTCATCTGCTTGAAGTTGAATCTCCCGAACTGTCTTTCCATTGGTTACATCTCTCACAGTTCCTAGAAATAGTACTAGACATCCCATTGATGGTGTTCTAGTGTCTGCAACAACTTGATCTATCTGAAAATCGTCCCGTGTAAGTTTTATCATCGTCACTTTTCATCTCGCCAGTAAGGCTCTCTATTTTGTATGGACTGTTTGAATGCCTGCTGAATCGCCTTCTCCTGCCCGAGTCCTCCGTCACAGGGGAACACCTCCACTACATTATCCTGTCTATATAGACACGGCTTCAATTTCCCATCCGAGGTCACTCGGAGGCGAGTACACTTTTCACAGAATGCCTTGTTGTGCATTGGTTTGACAATCTCTACTGTCACATTACGTTTCAAATCGAGTGGGATTGTGTACAATGATCTATCCTGTGTGTCACGTTTTTCTATCTTGACTGCTCGTTTCTTAAGCTCCTCCTCAAGAGGACCCAAGTCGACCCAATATCTATCCATGTCTTGAGAATCACTTTCTGGTATTTGCTGCAATTCTATAATTTGTAGTGTGGCTCCCAAATCCGAGGCAAAATCCATCAAGTCCTGAATGCTATCCTCGTTGCAACCCGCAAGAATCGTCATGTTTACCTTTACAGGGGTTAGACCAACCTCAACCGCTGTCTTGACCCCCCGCTTCACCTTTTCCAAATCCCTGGAACCTGTTATTTGAAAGTAGATGTCTGGGTCTAGGGAATGAATACTGACATTGACACGTGCGAGTCCCGCTTGTTTTAGACTCAAAGCCATGTCTTCCAAGAAACGACCATTTGTCGTCATAGAAAGATCTGTGACCAGAGGAGAGATTTTACTGACTATATCCAGGATGTCTTTTCTCAGAAGTGGTTCTCCACCTGTAAGTTTCACCTTATGTATACCATGCGTGCTAGCATGTTTGACTATCTGCTCTATGTCTGAAACTTCCATCTCTTTGCCCTTTTCATTCTCTCCCTCATGATGACAGAAGAAACACGAAAAAGAACATCTCTGAGTCAAGGATATTCGAAGGGTGTCGATGCTTCTCCCAAACTCATCAGTATATGACGGACTTTTGGAAGATTGACTCTTTGCTTTCAGGGACTCAGATCTGGAAATAGACATAGCCGACGGCAAATCTCGATGCGACTATAATAAGTGTTATGTTTAGTGGAACATATCGATAAGAGATGTAATGACTATTCACATCTTCTTTCAAAACACTCTCACAGAAGATGCCTTGAATGTGACATAGACTTCATCCCCAAGGGTAATGCCAAGTTGATTTTGTGATGTATGGGTGATTTGTACCATAAGGTCAACTCCGACATCGACAGTCAAAAGTGCAGTTGAGTTACGGGCATCAATCTGAACCACTTTGCCTTTGAGGGAGTTTCTAGCACTTGAAAAAACAGCTTCTCGTGAAACAATGATGTCTTGGGGTGGAATGTAGACTGTCACTGTCCCTTCTTTTCTGCTAACAGCTTCTATTGTGACTCCGTTCTCAAGCTCGATGTTTGCAAGTCTTCTCCCGTGATCTTTGTCTTCAGTAGATTCTGCTAGACCCGAGAATGTGTTCCTCTTATATTCATCCTGCAGCAAGCCTTCCAATTCAGATCTGAATATTTCACTTACAGTTCCTATTTTTGAGATTCTCCCATGGTGAAGGATTGCAGCTCTGTTTGCCAACACTTCTGCTTGTAGAAAATTATGTGTCACCATTACAATGGTGATCTTCCTCTCAACGTTTAGCTGTTTCAATGTGCTTTCCACAATCTCTGCGCTCTCATTATCTAAGTACGCCGTTGGCTCATCTACCAAAAGGAGTTCAGTGTCAAGAGCAATCGCCATAGCTAGTGCTGCTCTCCTTTGTTCGCCTCCGGATAGGTTCCTCGCCAATCTGTCCTTTAGGTCCGTCAGTTGGACCAAACCAAGCGTATCCAGGACAGTTTTTCTCACCTGTTCTTCAGCAATTCCCCTTATTCTGAGTCCATATGCTACGTTTTTGAAAAGAGTTGTATTGAACAGAACGGGCTTTTGGAACACCATTGGTGCTTGTCGTCTGAGCTCCTGCCTATTGATATCTGAAACCGGTTCTTTATGAAACAGAACATCTCCTTCTGATGGTTTAAGGAGACCAGCGATGACTCTCAAGGCAGTAGTCTTACCTGCACCGTTGGGACCAATGATTGAGAACATCTCCCCTGCATTGATTGAGAAACTCACGTCATCGAGTGCTTTCACAGCACCAAAATATACCCCAACATTCTCCAACTGGATTATTCCCATAACCACCACTGAACCCTTTTTCTTAATAATCCAAGACCGGCATTCACAATGAAGATTATTGCGAGTAAAATTAGCATAAGTCCAAGACCAAGGGCTATCTCACCTCTGGTTGTTTCAAGAGCAATTGAAGTTGTTAGGACTCTTGTCAGGCCTCTAATGTTTCCCCCGATCATGAGAGCGACACCAAGTTCAGCGATTGCTCTACTAAAACTAGCTGAACTTGCGAGTAGAATTCCACCAAATGACTCACGAACAACTGAGAACGCAGCCGCTTTCCCATCTGCTCCGAGAGTGAGTGCCAAGTCTCTGATAGACTCATCCACACTTGTGATGGTTTCAGTTGTGATGCTGATCATAATGGGGAGGATAAGAATTGTCTGACCAACAATTATTCCGACTGGTGTATAGAGCAGGTCTAAAAACCCCAAAGGTCCTGCATTCGAGAATGCAAGGTAGAGGACGAGACCAAGAGCAACAGTTGGTAAGCCCATTAATGAATTGAATCCTCCTATGATTATTGACCTTCCCTTGAATTTCCTCAGACCCAAAAGAAGTCCCATAGGCAACCCGATTGCTGATGCTAGCAGTGCCGCAGATCCTGATATGAAAAGACTTTGTAGTGTTATCTGTATCAGGTCACTTTCAACCGTCATATCCTATCTCATCCTCTCCTCTCACTTTTTTTTGGAGTATCTCCTAGCTGTAAAGACCATAATCACCTATTCGCCAAGTTGGTGGGCATTCGTAGAGTGTCCCACCTTCATCAAAGAACGCATAATCCCTTATCCAGCCATAGATTTGAGATGGCGACTCTGTTTCAAGAACATCGACTGCTGGGAAGAAGAAACCCTGTCCATAGTCCGCTACACCATAGACAGCTATCACCTGTTGCACCGCTGAACTCACTAGCCACTGTAGAAATTCCATAGCTAGATTGAACTTCACTGATGTGACAGTTGTACTGTTTACTGGGATTGCGGAATACACATTCAGGAGGTTCTGCCCTTCTTCCACAAGCTGGTCGAGCGATATTAACCCGTCAGCTCTGTATTTCAGATAAGTGCCAATATCAGATAGTGTATACAATGACTGCTCATTAGCGACATTCAGAGTTGAACCCATCCCTTGTCCTGAAGACACAAACCATGGCATATCCTTGAGTTCTGTATAGTTATAACCGGCAGCAGTCCAGAGTGAAATCTCTTTAGAGTTAGTGCCAGAAAGATCATCACGACTCACCCAAAGACTTGTGTTATGAGCATGACCATAGTCGTAAATCATCTGAAGGGCTGTTATAGGGTCTGTCTGATTTATTCCCGCCACATCATTTGAAGCCCCCACAATGGTGAAGTAGTTGTATGCGAATATCTTCCTATTCACCCCAAAACTCGCATTCATGAATGTGTACTCCTGAGAGGGTGAGTGGACAAGTATCATATCCGCGTCACCATTCATGGCATGTGTTATAGCTATCCCTGTCCCAGCAGAGATGAATGCAAGTATGACAGTAGGATGTTCCAGCTCATATCTTTCCTTGAACAAGTCTAGTAGACCTGTGTCGTAGAGGCTTGTGGTCGTTGAGATGACTAGAGTTTCCTTTCCTTGTGTTTGAAGCCAATAGATGTAGAAGCCAGTTCCAGCGAGTATCACAATGACAATCGCTGCTGCAACTGCAATTCTTGTTTCTTTGCGCATAATATCGAACGCCTCGATATGTTTCTATATACATATCGGTGTCCGTCGTTTTTTCGCTCTATATTACTGTTTCTGAATTCTTCTTACTCGACATCAACAACAGCAGAAACTCTGTCAATTGAAGTTTCGACAAAGTATGAGTTGTCGATGGTCATCTTGATCGCACCCTCGGGACAGACCTCAACACATCTTCCACAACCGCGACACTGGCTTGATATCACAGATCTGCCGTCTGCAAGGGATATTGCATCAATGAAACAAACGCCCTCAGTACAAGTCCCGCAACCAACACAGGCATCTGTGACCTCGAGATGGACTCCTTTCATCTTGGTCACCTTCCTACCAATCTCTGGGTTCAGGTCAGGCAGAATTTTCCAGAGACAACAACATGGGCAGCAGTTACAGACAGTCAACAACTTTTCCCCGGGTGACACCCCCAGCCACTGAGCATCAAGCTTGTTTCGCCCAATTAGATGAACAAGTCCAGCTTCACGGCACTTCCTTGCATACTCATGTGCCTCCTCTTTCGTGACACGACGACCTAGTTCAGGATTGATGCCCTCGATAGCCTCTCCCATGAAAAGACAACCGTAATTGATGGGATAATCTACACATTTCGATGCATCTCTACAGATACAGAAGTTCATTATCCAATGATCGTTTGCCTTCTCAATGAAATGGTGGACAATATCTGACGGAAGTGGGGTTTCCTCCGGTCTCTCAAGATCCTGATTGATTTGAATAGTCGTCTTTACAACACTGTCCTTTGGGAGATAGATGATGTCATCCCCCTCGAAGAGCATCTTGTCCACAATTTTCCCTATGAGCGGAATATTGGTCGCTTTTGCTATCATGGCTCTATTTGGGAATGTCTTCTTCAGTAGTTTTACGAACCACATTGGTCGTGCCATAGCGAACATGGTTGCAACACTATTGATATTCCTATCGAAACATATGCTAAGATTTCTTATATCAAATTAAAACCAGAACAGCCTTGCAACCAACAGTAAACAAAGAGTGAGTATTATGGGACGAGGAAAATCAATGGCCATCTGCTTTGGAGTGTTATTAGCCTCTGCCATAGTTATCGGCGGTCTCTATGTGTTACTCACTGCAGAACCACTGGTCGACTATGATGAAACTGTGACTCTCGACGAGGCCGACTATTCAAGTGCTGAGAACATCTCAATCTACTATGATGTCTGTTTTCACAATGTGACGTTCAATGTGGTTGATGACCCTGGTTTTATGATTCGAATAAACTACAAACTTGAAGTCCTCGTAGAGGGAGCACGAGGAAAGAACACGAATCTTCAAGTGAATTACAATTCGAATGATAGGTTTGTATACATACAGATATTAAAAGAAAATCCATCTGATGTGTGTGCGTTAAACAAAGGAGATGCAAAAGCCACAGTTAATGTTACCATCAATAGAGCTTACACCATTGGCATAGAGGCGTTAGCTGGACATGGCAACATCAATCTAACGGCAAGTGATGCTACTTTTCAAAGCATATACTTCCATCATGGCATCAACTGTCCAGGTAACAATGGAATCAACATAACGAATTCTGTTGTTTATAATTATCTAACTTGCGAAGTCACTACTGGGCATTTCTGGGTAAGACTTGACAACGTAGATGTTAGAGGTGCACTGACATGTACACCACCGGAGCGTGGAACACTAATAACACTATGAAATAATCATTGCATCAGACTATGATCAAAATGACTGTTCGTGAGATTCTACAGCTTGGCAATCCTCAGCTGTACAAGAAGTCTGCAGAAGTGACAACTTCAGATCTGGAAGACATTCCGCTGATTGTTAAAGACCTGCATGACACTATGATGGACTTCCGGAAGAGGTTTGGGGCTGGACGGGCGATTGCTGCTCCTCAGATCGGAGTCATGAAACGTATCATCTACATGCACATTGATTCCCCAGTTGTTTTTCTGAATCCTACTCTTGAGAACTTTAGCGATGAAATGATGGAGCTCTGGGATGACTGTATGTGTTTTCCCGACCTTCTTGTGAGGGTCAAAAGACACAAGCGATGTACCATCAGATTCCGTGATCAAAGCTGGAGTATAAAGACGCTGGAACTTGAGGGTGACCTATCAGAGTTGCTTCAACATGAGTATGACCATCTGGAAGGAATTCTGGCCGTGATGAGAGCGATTGATGGGAAATCCTTTGCTTATAGAAACCAGATACAGTATCATCGACCTCAAACATAAAGAGTGTAGAAAACACTATCCTCATATGCTCTCCAATCTGTGGAGATACATCAACGAGAGAGGAAATGGCCCATGAGATACTTGCGAATCATAGTTGTTCTCATAATCATAACCGCCGTAGGAATCCTAGTTGGGGGTGCCGCATATGGTTGGTGGCTTGGTCAAACCATCTACATTGATACATTCCAAGCCAAGGCTGGAGTCCGGTTTTGGGATACATGGACGCTAGAAAACAATGTGTTCACTGCATCTCTCCTCCTAGCTATCCTCACCAGTGTCTTCACACTCTGGACTCGTTCAACTTCCTTGTCATTCATTTCCGCTCTCTCACAAACTGGTTCGCATCTTAAGAGATTGGACATCCGGACTGGAGTCCTATGGAGACTACTGCAGATTGGTGCATTCTTCCTTTACTATGTGTCAATTGGAGGCTATTCACTTACAGGACAGAATGTCGCGTTCTTGATGATGCTAATGGGTGATGGATCCATCTCTATAACACCCGATCAAGTAGCGACCCTGTTTTCGTTACCGTTTGCTCCAGGAACCACAGCCGCTTCCATCCAGAGCCTGATCCCAGCAATGGAGGCATATCAGCTCTATGTCGGACTTGTCTCAACAGTCATAGTTGCTACTGCAGCTCGACTCGTTCTCAGTCTGATTACTGATTTAATGTTACAACGACGCGACATCTTTGTCGTGATTTCCAAAGGTTTGCTCGTTGTTTCTCTAGCACTGGTCCTAGAGATCCTCAGTGTTCCTACTTGGACTGTGAATGCTGGAACATGGATGACCTATCTAGCACTGATAATCGCTCTCGGCGCAAGCCTCGTAGGCTCTGTAGTTTTCATGGCTGTACGAGTTCGTTCAGGAGATGCTCGCCAACGTCTGAGAAGCAAAATTGCTTCTCTCGAGGGAGATTTAGCCAGACTTCAGGGAGAGCTCCTCTCTCTTCGCCAGGAGTATGAGGCTGGAGCAATCAATGCTGAAGACTATCGAAGACGTGTGAACATGCTCATGCAAGATCGTGTTAATATAGCAAACGAGCTTCGAAGACTTAAGATCGAACGACTCCTTCCATTGGGTGGTTCGCAGAGGCCTTTCTTGGGAATTTCAATATTCTTGATTGCCATAGTGGTCTTGCTACCCATCATCCAAGGGTTTTACTACGGAATTCAGATGAATGGAGACCGCTATATCGACTGGAAGTTCAATTTGGAAACCCACAAAGAGATAGAGATTACGACTTGGGCTGCCGGATTGGAGAATTTCCATGTCAAACCAATTGAAGATTTGACAAAGAATGCCACACCTCAAACTGAGGTGGAATCACTGACCACAGTCCGACAATGGGATGAAACAGCCAGTCTCTTACGGATGCGGAACCAAATAGGAACGAATTGGATGCAGCTGGCAGACTCAGATATTGTCTTACTCAAGGACCATGAGTACTGGATTGCACCACTCACCTTTGATACCAGTGCAACCTGGACTAGTTTCATCAATCGGCACATTCTCTATACTCATACAGAAGGAATCCTTGTACTTGATGCATTCAATGGTGAGCTGGTTCAGGGAGACAATCTTGTATCCTTATTCAATCGGACTGAAGATGTAAACTTCTACTACGGTGAAGGTCAAGGATTCAACGACGTCGTATTTGTCAATGTGCCTAACTTCGAGGAGGTAGGTAATGCGACCTTTTCAGGCAGTCCTGACTATACACTAAGCGGATTTGAGTCATTCTTCTACATCCTCACTATGGGGCCCGATGCATGGTCGTATATTGGTAGAGACATGGACATGTTAGTAGAGCGAGATGTATTATCTCGTGTTAATTCAATCATGTTGCAAGGCTTGACTCTAGATAACGATCCTTACATTGTCGTAGATCCAGTTGGAAATATCTATTATGCCGTATCAATATTCATCGATTACCCTCTATCCACAGGATATGCACATGAGAATTACATGCGATTCATGGGTGTTTGTCTAGTAGACACAAAAACAGGTGAGATGGGCTTTTACTCTGCACCAAATTCAGGGGAGGAGCTCTTTCTTGACAGAACTTACAGGGACTACTATGACTGGCAGGAAACACCAGAGTGGCTTCAATCGCAGTTAAAGTGGCCAGAAGACCTCTACGAACGCCAACTGGGAGTAGCCTTCACCTACCATGTCACGACCGGTGAAGAGTGGAGCACAGGCGTTGATTTCCATCAGAGTCCTGACGATTCTGACACAAGATATGTCATCATGAACATCGAGGGTAGAGAGAGATTCGTGGCATATCACAACGCTGAGTTCCGTGATACAGTTGCACATAACTTAGCAGGTCTCTACATCATGGGGTGCGGGAACATTGATTTTGGAAACTTCACGTTCTATAAGGCTGGAGAGGATGGGTATTCTGATTGGCTAGGTCCAAATGCTGCTGTTCAAGCGTTTGAAACCAATGACATTGTACGAACACAGCTGCAACTTTGGGGTGAACACCGGTATGGCAACAGGCTACTCTACCATCTTGGTGGCGACCTATTCTTCGTTATTCCAGTCTTCTTAGAGGTAGAAACCTCATTGAATCGGGTCATTCAGAAACTGGGAGGCGTTGGTCTTGTTGATGTTCACACAGGTGACCGAGTCGAACTTGGTGAGAGTGTTGTTGAAGCTTACTACAAGATGTTTGGACTGCTAAATGAAACAATTGTAGAAGAAGGTGCTGTTGGTTTTGAATCTGCGAGTTTCGATCCTATCACTATAGACTCAGGAGAGTTTTCGAGTCTTGTGACACTGATTCGGAATAACGACAACATCACTCAGCATATCTACTTGGATATCGTAGTTTCCGAAAGTAGCAACTTCACTGTGTCTTGGCATGGTTCTGAAGTCACTCCAGCAGTGTATGCTGGAGCCAACCAGACCTTTACACTGGATATTGGTAATGTTGGGGCTGGAGATCTTTACGGAACCACGCCGTTAGTGACAGCATACCTACCAGAAGGCATAGTGTTAGCACAGTATCTTGTACAGGTGATACTACGCACAGACGATGGCATTGTGGACCAAATTAGTCTGCTCTTGACGATCACCTAGTTTGGTACCATGCAATGGTCTGATCCAGACCTGCCTCAAAGGAAACATTGGGAGAGAATCCCAGTATCTTGGAGGTTCTCTCCATACTCCCTATACTGTCCTTCACATCCCACGCACGAGATTCTCTGTGTACAATCTGTGAGGTAGAATCGGGGATGTGTTCCTTTATCATCTGCGCGAGGTCCAAGATGCTGATGGAATCGCTTCCAGATAGATTCATGATATGACTTGACTCGCTCTCAATCAGACCACCAAGATAGGTTGCTCGAACCACATCTTCGACATGGATGAAACTCCTAGTCTGTCCTCCATCACCCTCTATGATTATATCTTGATTCTGAATTGTTTGATTGATAAAGATCGATATGACACCACTGTATTCAGAATACTCTTGTCGTGGACCATAGACATTGAAGTATCTAAAGATGGTTGGAGCTATCCCATAGATGGGCTTGGACGAAAGGCAATCCATTTCAGCTACTACCTTTGACTTTGCATATGGACTCAATGGGC
>JBHLOX010000271.1:0-2579 GCA_048940045.1 Promethearchaeota archaeon | reverse complement strand
GAATGAATCATCCAGAATATCTCTTTGTCATCGGGGAGACGTCTGAAGTAATCGTACCCACGTCTATAGAGTAAGTCCTCACTGTGAGCAACGTAGAATGAATCTGTTATTTGAACCACAGGCACAGAAAATGAGGAGTCCAATGGTCCCAGACAGAAGAATCTAACAACCATCTTCTTGTGGTTCATACTCCCATCAAGACGTTTCCTAACAATATCAAGCCCCTTTTCCCGATCCATTTGTGTGAGTTGCTCTCCAAGGCTCTCACCGGTTGGGACAAGGTATACAGTGCTTTCCTTATCTCGGGCTTGGTCATGAAAACCATCGAAATGAACGGTATGGTACGGATTAGCAAGTGGGGTTTCTTCGCCTCGGGCAATTGCAGTCCTTCGAATGTACTCTGTATCCATCTTTGAGTCGTTACAGATGAACACCTTCATTGGCTTGCATAGCTGAATTGCCTCAGCTACAACTTTGTGCACATTTCGGTTGGGTATAGCAAGGAGTTTCCTGAAGTTTGCATCTGTCAATGCTTGTTCCAATGTATTAATTGTTTCATTCAATACTTCTTGCCCCACTATCGTGAATTGCCCAAGTTTGCTGAGTTCACGATTTAAATATAATATCGTCGCCAGCTGCAACTAACTCATTTAGTATTTTCCTAGGAACGGAGGGTCATCGAAGAACTAACCAGCGAAAGCAGTATTTCATATCTGTGGAAACATCAAAGCAATGATAGACTCCACAAAGACCCATGGAATATATCTGCTGACAAGGTAAGATCAGATTCTCTATCCCCAGAGTTCTAGAACATCTTGTATGTTGTCTAATGCCTTCTCTATCAACCCATATTCTTGGGCAAAAGACACTCTAAGGAAGTCCTCACCAATTTGTCCAAAGGCAACCCCAGGAGCAGTTAGTGTCTTTGCTTTGGCGACTAGATATAACGTACTGATTTTCGAACCAGAGTCACCTTCACCTATCCACTGTTTTCCAACATCAGGAAGTTTTTCATAGAAAGACTGAGCCTTCTGCGAACGAAGGTATTCGACCATTTCTTTCTGATATTTACTAACAAGCTCCTTGACATTCACAAACATATAGAATGAACCCTTAGGGCTTATCACACTCATCAGTGGGATTTTGCTGTTTATCCTGTCTATGAGAAGTCTTCGTCGACGATCATATTCAGATACCATCTTCTGAACATGGTATTCACATTCATTGAGTGCCACGGTGGATGCTGCCTGCGAAGTCACACTAGCACAGATGGCAGTGTACTGGTGAATTTTCCTATATGCATCTATGACTCGAGCAGAACCAATTACCCAACCTACTCTCAGTCCAGTCATCGCATAACTCTTGGAAACCCCATTGATTGTTATGGCATTTTCTTTCATGTCATCGAAGGAGGCAATGCTGAAAGCCTTGATCCCGTCGTATACAATACGCTCATACAGTTCATCAGAAATTACATAGAAGTCATGGTCAATTGCTAGATCTGCAACTGCCCTGAGACTAGATTTAGACCAGACGGACCCAGTTGGATTGTTGGGAGAACAGACAATCATAGCTTTGGTATTAGGAGTCACTAATGCAGCTATATCCTCAATAGTAGGAATGAACTCATTCTCCTCGTTTGCGGGAACGAAAACAGGTTTTGCTCCAGTAAATCTGATGATAGGTTCATATGCCAAGTATGCAGGTGCAGGGACAATCACCTCATCTCCTGCTTCAACTATAGCTAGAACCGTACCAAAAAGTGCCGCGCTTGATCCCGAGGTAACAATGACCTCAGATTCAGGATTGAACTCGAATCTGTTATCACGTCTAGTTTTCTTGAGAATAGCTTCTCTCATTTGAATGGTTCCTGGATCCGGAGTATAGTGAGTATCGCCTGATTTGAGAGATTTCATGGCAGCAGCAATGGCCTCTTGAGGAGCTTTGAAGTTTGGCTCGCCCACCCCGAGACTAATTATACCGGATTCTTTAGCAAAAGAGAGTAGAACATAGATCGGTTTCTGGGGCATCAGGTCAAGTCCTCGTGCTATTTTCACCATCATAGTTTCTCCTTTCAAAATTCTAGTGTTTCAGCTATTCTATTGTGGAGTGAGAAATTTGTTTCGGAAGTCAGTAGGATGCATAAAAATGCTCTCAATCTTCTCAATATCATTTCGACAACATTCCAGTAGGTACCCAAAAAGATCAGCAAAAATGGTGGCAATATCTGGATTCTTCGGAATGGGGCTTGCATCCCTGATATATATTGCATCAATCAAACTTATTGGAGCAACAATACGAGCTAAACTGGAATCTACATCACCACTCTTTACTTTGCCTTTCTCAGTATTCTACTTAAAAGAGGAGATAACCTAGAAGGGAGTTCTTGGTACAATTGCCACTATTGTAGGTATTTGGCTTGTTTTGAAAAACATTTGAAGGACATACTAAAGATATGATGCAACCTTTTTGAATGCCTCGAGATGCATCTGGATATCATCGTCAGTATGTTGAACAGATACAAGCCATTCTTCATCGGCACAATATGCCATTGGAATGATTCCTTCGTTCACCATTGA
>JBHLOX010000270.1:0-2585 GCA_048940045.1 Promethearchaeota archaeon | reverse complement strand
TCTTTCTGAGAAGGCCTCCGGGACCTCTCCTTGGTCCACCTGGTCCATGGAAACCCATTATGCAGCACCTCCAGAGGAAGAAACCGCAGCAATGAGTTCTTGAGCCCCAGGAAGCCTCTCGAAAACTCGCCGGTAATGTTCTGATTTCCGTAGTAATTCTTCATGAGTTCCTACTGCAATGAGATGTCCTTTGTCAAGAATTATGACCATATCGGATTCCATAAGCGTTCGTAATCTCTGTGTAACTGTAATGCTGGTTCGTCCTTTCATCACTTCATCAAGTGCCTTTCTCATTAGAAACTCTGTTTGAGCATCAACAGCACTGACAGAGTCATCAAGAAGAAGTATCTTCGGATCTTGAACTATAGCACGGGCAATTGCAAGTCTTTGACGCTGACCACCGCTCAACGTCATTCCCCGTTCGCCAATCATTGAATCATAGGCTTCGGGTAGATCTAGTATGAACTCCTCAGCCTGAGCTCGCTTTGCAGCCTCAGCAATCTCCTCATCAGATGCATCAGCACGTCCAAATGCAATGTTCTCACGAACGGTCATCCGGAATAGGAAGATGTCCTGTTCCACAAGACCAACTACATCTCTCACTGATTTGGTCGAAACATTTCGGAGGTTGACTCCACCAACCCTGATCTCACCCTTAGTTGGATCATATAGTCGAAGCAAGAGCTTTAGAAGAGTACTTTTTCCAGCTCCGGGCCCACCAATCAGTGCAACTCGAGAACCCCCTGGAATAGTAATAGATAGATTCTTGATAGCATAGTGTGGGTTACTGTTTTCTTCCCGACCATATTTGAAACTGACATTATCAAAAACGACATCGCCAGTCCATTCAACATCAGTGACCTCTGTTTCAGGTTCAGACATTGGATCTTGCCAATTCAGAAAATCTACAATACGCTGAGCATTGACGTAACCACCCCGCAACATTAGAAGCATCGCAGGAAATCGGAAATTGAGCCCTTGAAGTGAAGTGAGGAGGGCGAGAATTGTAATCATCTGGCCAACGTTTAGGACACCATTGATGACGGCATATCCAGCATATGCAAAAGCGATAGTTGTCATACCTGCTAATATGAGAGCAGGTATATAGAATGCTGAGAGCTTTCCTTCTTTGGCTACGAGTGATTCCTGAATCTTACTCGCATCATGGAATTTCTGAACTTCAAGTTCCTCTGCATCAAATGCTCTAACGACTTCTATACCTTGGAAAACACCTTGAGTAATCGCAGTCAATTCTTCTAAGTTCTCAGCACGGGTTCTTCTCACTGGTTCAATAGCAATTGCATATCGATATGAAAATACAAAATAGATGGGGGTGCCAAGCAGTATGATGAGTGTAAACCCATAGATAGGGAAAGTAAAGCCACCTAACGAAAGCGTGAACAAAGTGCTGAGACCCGGGATGAAATCCATCTGTATCAAGAATACGCCAGTCACAAAAAAGGATGCTACTCCTGTTGCAATGTTCCTCAATGCAGGATTAAGAGAAAAGCGGACCCAAAAAATATCCTGCATTGCCACAGCAAGAAGGCGTTTACTATCGAATTCATCATGAAAAGTCATGCTGTTCACTTGAAGAGCTTCGAAGAAGTCTTGCCGTGCGTCTCGTTCCCAACGTAGAGTGAGAGTCGCCCAGACATATCCTCCGACCAAGAAGAGACCCATGTAAATCAGAGCAAATATTACGATAAGCCAAACTAGTGTCATGAATCTAGGGGTCAATGCAGCTGATGTTTGTATCTCAGTAACCGCCTCTCCAATGAATATTGATGGAAAGACTGTGAGTAAGCTGGAGATCATGGAAAGTGCAATACCAATTGTAGCAACTGCTTTGTTCCGAGTCATTCCGCTCAGCATATATCTCCAGGGAGTTTTGCGTATAGTTTGGCCGCCATTGTTTCTACTCATTCTTTGTGGCTCCTGCTTCAAGTTTGTCGATAAGAGATGTAATCTTAGCAACCACCTCTTTCAGGTGGTGGAGCAATTTCTGCTGCTGTTTCTTGTTCAGTGAGTTAAACATAGAGTCAAACGCTTCGACAGAGTGGTCCATTCCATGCATATGAAAACGTATTCGTTCCTCGGGTTCAAGGAGTTTTTCCCAAAGTCTGGGACCTAATCGGGTCTTTTCTCCAACGGCACCGCGTCTATGCTTGAACATTTGTTCCATCCGTTTTTTCCCGTACTCAGTGAGAGAATAGGTTTTGCTTCTTCCCTCAGTTGAAACAGCTTCAATAATCCCATCCTCCTCTAGAGAAGACAATAGGGGATAGATTGTGCCAGGACTTGGATTCAACTCACCGCCAGTTAAATCACGAAGTTGTTGCATAATGTCAGTCCCTGTTAGATCTTCAGATTTTAACAGACGGGGAATAACATGACGAAGTAATCCTCTAGGCACTGATTGGGGCATCTCAAGATGCTCACATTCTTTCTGTGGAGGTTCACTCGCCATGCTATCACTTTCAATAATATCGGATGCGATTATCGGATACGATATTTCTCGATATCGAATGCGATATAAAGTCATTGGTTGCGACATTTTGAGAGAGAGGGGAAGTTTGATAAGA
>JBHLOX010000269.1:0-2591 GCA_048940045.1 Promethearchaeota archaeon | reverse complement strand
GCAGCCTTCAAATCTCGAACACCCTGTTCATAGTCCTCGCGACTAATCTTGTGAAGCATTGAGTAACCACGATTTTCGACAGTATGGAGATATCCCTCACCAAGTTTTGTAGGTCTGAATTTGTATTCCTTTGGAGTCATCTCACTAAAACCTGCTTTGAGTAGGAATTCTTCAATTTCATCAATGTCTGGATAGCGTTCTTTGTCCACCTTCGCAGAAGCTGGGAAGAAACGTGATGTCATCCGACCATCTATCTGCTTGTGTGATTGTGTGACAATACAGAGTAATCTTCCAGTTTCAATAACCCTGTATAGGTCCTTGATCGAAGATTGTGGGTCAGGCAAATGATGGATGACCTCAGTCATGAATGCAAATTGGAAAGTGTCATTAGCAAATGGGAGAGCATCAGCAGGAGCTTGAACAAATAGCACTGTTTTACTCTTCTCATAGGCTTTCTCTAACATCCCATAGGATATGTCTAATCCAATCACTTTGGCATGTGATGCTTCTGTAAGGAGTAGTGTATTGTTTCCTGTTCCGCATCCAACATCGAGAACTTTTGATTCACTATCAAGACTTACTCCGTGTAGAATCTGGCGGATCATCTCGAGATCGCCCACCCGTACATTGTCATAGACCTTTGAGACCGTATCATAATCAATCGTCTTGTAGTTCATCAGTCTGGTCAGAACAAGACCTCGATAAAACTATTCAGGAGGAGAAAATAAGGAAATGGGGAGATGCAGGACATGTTGTTGATTGAAGTTATCCAAGTAGTTTGCTCTGACCCACTCTGACGGCAATCACTTCTCCTATTGCACACTCAGTGTCACCTGAGTATAGCGAGCATGTGACAGTGATTTTGCGTTCCTTCATCTCTTTTATCTTGGCACGCAGGGTAACTGGCTCATCAGTGGGAGTAGGTTGGAGATACTTGACAGAGAGTGTGCCACCGACAAACCCGCTGAGGGGATCTGCATCATACTCTCGTCCCTCCGCCTCGCATGAAGCAGAGTTGGCTGCGTTAACAGAGTGGCAGTCAATGAGTGTAGCAATGATGCCTCCATTGAGAACACCGGGAAACGCCATGTGATACTCCTTAGGTTGCCATGTGGCCACTAACTCATCACCTTGCCAGTAACTCTTCAGTTGGAGACCATGTTCATTGCTTCTTCCGCAACCCCAGCAATAACTTCCTAGTTCATGCCACCTGTCTTGAATCGCTTTCTCTTCCATGGAAATCAGTCCGCATTAGACAGGGGTATGCTTGGATAAAAACGATGGTGTGAACTAAGAAACGTAGTAATTATAGTCAAACCTCTCAATCAATGGTGAGCAGGGATGAGACTAAACTATGTTTGATGATGTTGAGAAGTGGAAATAAGCCATCACTTCCCTAGTTGAAGTTATCAAAGTCAAACTGCCTTTCGAATCTACTATTTTTCCCTATGCATTCGATCGTAGGCTTCCCATGAATCAGCCGCTTTAGTTGCCTTTCTCGTGCGGAGCTCAGATAGTACATACTCACGAATCTCTGTACTCTTCATTGTGCTCTCAGACCTCTTGGAGAGTGAGCTGGCTATATCACGCGCGGTTTCGTATGGAGCACCAGCCTTAACTGCGCTGACTACAACCTTCTCGGGCATGAATACCTCGGTCGAACCATCTCTCTTTGTTACTTCCATTCTGAACCTGACCATTTACTTTGTGGGGACTCTACTGAGTCCAGCTACTATACGTAAAATTTTCAAATAAGGAATTAGTTTTTTAGGTGAGTGCCACTTTGTCAGAGTTATCAGTAATAAAGAGATTAGAAGGCTGTAGGGCATTGAGAACTGGTTCGTTATGCATCTATGGCTTTGAGGGTACACCTCGAGAGCTGGTTCTTAAGCTATTAAAGGCGAATCGAGAACAGTTCAAAGGTCTATTTGGAGAAGTCATGATTCATCCAGGGGACCTTCCTGTTCCCGAGGGATCATATGTTGAGAGCCGCCAGCAATACAGAGCACGACCGTTCCTACAGGTACTTGGTAATATTGTTCATCACCCCAATCATGCTCTTGGTCTTGTTGACCTTGACCTATTTGTGCCAGAACTCAACTTCATCTTTGGAAATGCCCAGTTTGGTGGCAATGCAATTGTAGCACTACCAAGACTTCGACAATCCTTCTACAGCTTGCCTGATGATGATGATCTCTTCTTCCAGCGCACTGTTAAGGAGGTCTTCCATGAACTCGGACATGTAATGGGACTTCATCACTGTACCAACCATTGTGTCATGCAGTTCTCTAATTCGCTCATTGACACTGACAATAAACCAGCGAATTATTGCTCCGACTGTTTTCTGCAATTGAAATAGGTGGTAATGACCTGTACATCTGTTTGATTTGACTCATGATGAAAATGCTCTCAGTCAACTCTAACGAGAAATTTGGAAAGTGACCACCAAGACCGTCTATAATCATACATGCCTTGGTTGCTTTGTTTCGGTTCATTCTCCATCATCCTTGATTAGCTACTGCTGCGCTTCCCGAAAAAAGTAAATCAAGTTGAATTGATTCAAATAGTCAACAATGAACAAGAAACAAAAA
>JBHLOX010000268.1:0-2607 GCA_048940045.1 Promethearchaeota archaeon | reverse complement strand
ATGGTTGCTTTATGGTTTCGACTTGAATCTGTAGCAGAATGGAGTACATTTGCTACGTTCTCACTGATTGCAGCAATTGTGTCATTTATCCTTGCAATAGCTACATCCGCGGCTACAAAGACCAATTATCTCGGTCTTGTAGAGAGGTTCATGGTTAGTACATATCAAATCTACTACTTTGTTCTGGCCTTGATGGTGTTTCTCACCAATTAGAATGTTTCTAGAAACTGTATCTAGCAACTCCGGGATGTTTCAGGAACTCCCATTTACCAGTAACTCCGCAGTATCTGGCTCCCAGTTCAAGATGCAGCATTGCAATCCCACAATCCAATCTTCTGGAAACTCTGAAATCCTTTCTTTCACTATTTGACAATATAGCGATGGAGTTCTCTCCAACTTCGAATCTCCAAGGCTGTCTGTTAGCTGCAGACGGTGCAACTCTCGCAGCCTCTAGTGCAGCTCTAATCCAATGTTTGCTATCGATATCGCCCATTGTAACGAGCTTACTGAGGCTCTTTCGTCGATAAGACTTGGATGAAACACCCACACGATCAGCTGTATCCTTTGAGTATGCAACAGGTGTGATTCCGAGTATACGTTCCGAACGTTCCAGTTCGACTTGTTTCAGGACACCTTCACGTCGATAGAGACCTCCCACCCAACATGTATTCAGACCAAGGGCAGTCGCCTCTAGAATGATTCCTTCTCCAAGATATCCAGTGATTGCATGAACATTGGGTTCATCCATATCACCAATGAAAGTGATGTAGAATGGTGTTTCTTTGACTTTGTAGAAAAATTCGCCTACTGCTCCCTTAAAGACATCCTTCCCAGCGTTCCTCACTAAAACTGCTCTTGCTCCTAGAAATGGTCTGAAATCCTTACAGACCTTTTCGATTCTTTCAGTTACATCATCCCTAGGTATCTCACCAGAATACTGCCTATGAGAGTGCCTAAGATAAATTGCATCATACCATGAATCTACAGGAAGTTCCATCAGACCTACTCCAACTAGGTGTATATCGAAATTGAATGCACATTAGTGCATCCTATAGCTGCAAAATGAAATAGCACTGAGGTTGAGATTTGTGATGATGGGATATCACTTGTTTTGAATAGTTGAATGATAACCAAACTTCTTTAGAGTGTCATAGAGGAATTTGCTGGATTCGAGTGATCCGGACGCTCTCCAACTTTTTGCCATATCTGCTTGAATCGACTCAATTTTCTCCCACCAATTCATAGCAATTACTGCCAGTGCTTCAGGAATTAATTCTGCATCAGTAATCTTGTTTTCGAGTAGCTTTCCCATTGAATCGAAAAAGGAACTAACATGAATGAACTTTGCCCACCTTTCCGGACTTGCTAATGGTCCATAATTTGCTTGGAAGTCTTCATAGTTATCCCAGCTCCACTCCCCAACTACTTCGAACATATCCTCAAGAAACTCTTGGTCAGCCTGTTTATGAAAATCCAAGAATATAGATGCGCGTCTTGACTTTGTTAAATTTCTAATAGACAATACACTCATGATCACTCCTATCACGACGCTCATTGCCGCTATTATTATCGAAATAGTCTGTAAATCTAACTCCTGCATGAAAACCACCTGATATCTCTTGTATAACCTGGTAGGAAAAATTTCTCATATAAAAGACCTATCCAGATTGTCTATCGCTGGAGATATCTTTAGAGTAATGAGAAAATGGCGCCGAGGGTGAGATGTGTTCAATCTCATCGAATTGACGAAATTCTTGAACTCACGCGTCCAAAGGACACTGGTTTTCAAGACCAGCGCCGTAATCCGGGCTTGGCTACCTCGGCTCAACAAGCCACCGTTGGAAATGCCTTTTAAGCTTCTTGTAGTGGTTGGCTGAGAAGGTGAGCTACATCCTTGGAACGAGGTTTCAACTTCCACGATCACACAGCAGACATAACGATTGAGTGCTGGGCTCCAGACCTAATCGAAGCTTTCGAACAGGCAGCCCTAGCTACATTCGAGGTCATTCTAGACATATCCACAGTGAAACCACATGAAACAGTCGAAATCTCTGTTACAGGGACAGATTTAGAGGAGCTCCTTGTGGAATGGATTGGTAAGTTAATCTCACTGATTGACATCAATAGTCAGTTTTATTCAGAATTCCATGTGGACCACATAGAAGCCACTCTGGACGGCTACGCACTAGAAGCCCGAGTCCTCGGTGAGAAGATTGACCATGAAAAACATGATACCAGGACCGAAGTCAAAGCCATGACTTATGCTGACATGAGAATTCTTCAAGAGCCTAATCAAACAACCCTTTGGTTCACATTAGACATATAGGAGGACATACAATTGACCCTGAGAGTAGCAATCCCTGACACTTCACTGACAGACTGCTCAGACCTCCGCCAAAAAACCGTAAAAGCTGGATCACTAGCCCGAGCTCTAGCTGTCTTTCGTGTTGAGTCTGTGTATATCTACGATACAGGAATGTTAAGTCCGGGAAAGAAAAGAGATGCGGATCTCCTCAGAAAGATACTCAGATATATGGACACACCTCAGTATCTTCGCAAGAGAGCATTTCCCAAGTCACAGTCACTCAAGTTCGCAGGTCTTCTTCC
>JBHLOX010000096.1:0-10462 GCA_048940045.1 Promethearchaeota archaeon | reverse complement strand
GTGGGTGTGTGTGGAACAAGAGTCAACATCAACAGCTCTGTGAAGTCCTTGGTCTATGGGAATGTTTCATCTATCAACAACAACCCAATTGAGAAGAAGCCGTTCTTTCATTTCGCTCCAGGAACTAGAGCATTCACAGTTGGGAGTTGGGGGTGTAACGCTTCCTGTCCATTCTGTCAAAACTTTGACATCTCTAAACAGCCACCCACTCCAGAGTTGGTTCGATATATGAGCCCTGAGCAGTTCGTCGATATGGCTCAAAGCAGGGGAAGCGAAGGGACATCCATATCATTCAGCGAGGCAGCCACACTGATGCTTGAGTGGAATCTCGAAGTGTTTGAGATTGCAAGGGAACGCGGGTTGTACAACACAATTGTCACGAACGGGTACATGACACCCGAGGCTCTCGACCTCATGATTAATGCAGGTCTTGATGCAGCAAATGTAGATATCAAGGGTTGTGAGCCTCAGGTCAGGAGGATATGTGGGATTGCGCTCCAGCCTGTGTTGGATAACATCATTCACATGATTGAGAGTGGTGTTCACGTGGAGCTGACAACGCTTGTTGTTCCCGGGCTCAGTGATGAAATGGAGTGTTTGGACGCTTTCGCGCAATGGATATTGGACAATGCTGGACCAAAGACGCCTTGGCATCTAAACAGATACCACCCAGCCTATGAGTATACTAAACCATCAACCCCACTCGAGCTACTGAAAGTGGCGAGAGGGATGGCTCTGAAGACAGGGTTGGAGTTTGTCTATATTGGCAATGTGGGCATCAGAGGTCTTGAAGACACTGTCTGTCCCAAGTGTGGGGCGCTCTGTTTTGAACGACTATGGCTCTCTTCAAGAAATATATCTACTAATGCTGATGGGACATGCAGTAAATGTGGATATAATCTAAAGATTCGGTTCAGATAGTCTTTTAGAACAGGATTGACACATATTTGTGCCAAGAGTCTGACATCCTATCTTAGAGTTCATTTCTCCTAAGTCTGGAAAAATTTTTCTTGAAGTCAAAACAAGGACTCCAACAATCTTCGATGATTCTATTATATTGGGGATTTGAGCTTTGAGCAGATTGTTGCTGGTCACGATATTCATGCTACTATTAGTAGGTTCTCCAGTCGGTCCTACGTTCTCCAAGACTACACCATCTGATTTGAGCACGCAACAAGGCTCTGTAGAAGACCTTGGTGGGATTTCTGAGAACATGGGCGAGCTCATTTTCATTGAAGATTTCCATAGTGCACCTCTTGGTTTCAATAGTTCACGGTGGAATCTCATTACAATCAATAATCCAAGTCTTGCTTGGTCGGATGGCGACAGCATTGATCTATGGGGTGAGAGATTCAAGACTATTGTCCTGAGGTCCAACCAAGTCTTTGGTCAAGGAATCATTGCAGAAATCAATGCATCCTTTACTCAGGGGTCTTGCTATTCTTGTTTTGGTTGGTGTGATGAGTGGTATGACCAAGATAGCGATTGGATAGCCAATGGTCGTTTATGTCAAAATGGAGTATTCGTTGATTGCTGGGATGGAGAACTCTTCCTCGTTGCCTACGCAGATGGAGAGAGAACTGTCGCTCGTATTGACGTTGATGAACTCACGGGATGGCACGACATAGGAATTGAGTGGACGGAATCACTTGTGCGTTTGGAGATTGATATGATTCCTGTTGCATTTGTGTCAGGGGGGGTCCCAAATTCGATGCTGACTATGACATTCATAGTTTCTGGGCATCATAACCGCGTTGAACCAGGTCGACTGAGTTTAGAGTGTGTTGATGTTTATGAGTATCAAAGGGATTCCAAGTCATCTGATCCAGAGATTGTTCTACTTCGACCAGAGAACAACTCAATAGTTTATGCTCATGACCTATTGGACTTCGAAGTGAGAGGAGCAGTCAGCAACCTGTCTTGCTCTTGGGAGAAAGGACCTTCTTTGATGGTTGGCTCTCCTTGGGATATTCAAGTTCCCTCAGTCATCTACGGAGAGCCATATACTCCACCTATATCAGTAAACGTTGTTTTGGAGGCAGTGAGTGCCTTAGGGCATCAATCTTCAACAACCTTCACATTTAGAATCGATGAGCCTGAGTATGAATTTGGTGTCTGGTCAATAGCTGAAAATCCGGTGATGGATGGAACTATTGATGAAACCGAAGCAACAGGCGCGAGCCATCTTGATACCAATTTCAGAAGCGAATGCGGTGAAGAAATAGCTGTGAACTTGTTGGCCGCTTATACTTCAGATAGTCTGTACATAGCCATCGTATCACCAATACCTGACAGCTATCATTCCAGAGCTACGTTATTTCTTGATGCAAATGCCGATAGTGAATGGAGCATCGATTCGTCGGATTTGGGAATCACCCTTGCATCACCTACTGCAGATTCCTCTTACACATGCGTGTTTAGCCCACCTGATGGACTGATTCCGAATCTTGCATATGGCGTTTCGGAGAATGATGGTATTGTTACGTATGAGTTCTTGATTCCTTTGGAGTTCCTGAATGTCGAGGGAAAAAACGGAGTTGCATTCGGAGTTCAGCTTTCGCATGGTGGGTACAACCTAGAATTCCCTGGTAAATACTATTTGGGGGTTGTATATAACTTGGGGTTTCCAGCGTTGAGTCAAGACGGTTGGAAATTCGTCATGTTCGGTGCAGTTCTGCTCTTAACAGGAGCTGTTGTTATAGTTTCCATCTACAAAATTCGGAGAGAAACACTCTATTTTGAGAAGGCAACTCACGAAGAGCCAATGCAAAGACTCAAGATACTCTTACTGTCGTACGATCGAATAAGCCTCTCAAGACTGGCTCGCATGATGAGTTTGGATCCTCTTGCAACAAATGCTCTTGTTGAAGACTTGATTGCACGCGGGTTCCCGATTAATCGTGTGAATGACGAAATCGTGCGTCTTCGGATAGCTGCGGAAAGAAACGAAAGCAACCTTCTGTGAGAAGCTAAATGATATCTCAATGATAGATGGAGTCAAGAAGAACTGAATCAGTCATTTTTATCTGTTCTCAGAAAACGGCAATATCGGCAAACAAGACTCTTTGGGTCTTTGATAAACTGAGTAAATAACTCCAGAGGGTGAGTGGTTGGAATCAGCTGAGTCGGAGGGCGTCCTGGTCGCTTGTTACTATTTGGCTTTACGAACTCTGCAGTTCGAGGTACGAAGTCACTACTAAGTTGAACAATCTGAGAAATATGGTCTCTCCAGGTTCTGGGAGTCCCCAGTTCTTCTAGCATCTTTGGAGCTCGTGAATCAGTCACCATCTCAAGATAGTCAGAGAGACCTCTCGGAGGATTGAAACAGACAACTAGTCCAGTGAGGATGGAGGCTCTTGCACAATGAGCGGCTGCTCGTTGCGACTCACAGCCAACAATCTCTCGATTAAGACAAAACTCGGTGAACAATTTAAGAGAAGATGCGCTGTCCTCCATCATGTTGAGGAACTTCGAAAACTCTGCCAGTGAACGGAATCTACTGCCAGTGGACAGTTTGCTCTTCGTCTGATGCTCCAGTGCTTGTTCCCAAGTGAATCTAATGGGATATGCCCGTTTGAGGTTTTTCCATTTTGCATCACTCACATGGACAACAAGATACGGCTCTGTGATACTATCACTCCATGAGGCTCTAATGTCACTCAAATCTGCTGCAATCGAAACCTGTTGTTGCCCCTTAGGAGATGGTGTTTCAAAGCTTTCTGTAAGGAGTCCTTGATAGTCCAACGTGAAGTAGATTGGGCTTTCCGCACGCTGCTCCATTTCAGGTTTCGAAGACACCATGACTGTCAGTAACGCCTTCGCGTCTTGGCTGGCATCAATATTCCAAGTAACATTCAGACCACTGAAGTCTGTTGTCACATCACCGATTTTGGTATCAGCAAGAGTTTCCAAGATCGCCTCATCAATTCTTCCAAGTTTGCTCCATATATCAACAGAAACGCGGTTTCCTGAGTTTCCCCTAAAACCATCAAGCACAATCAAGACAGGCTCATTAAGTATCTTCCCCGAAAGCCAACACGTCCTGGAGTAGGATGTTTGTCGGTCAAGAACCACAATCATCCTAAGTTTATTCAGTGTCTCGGCCAGTAGATCTTCAAATTGACAACCTGATACAGACATATCCACAGGAGTCAAGTGTGGAAGCTTTGTCTGAAGGTCTTGGAACTGATTAGTGGAGAGAGAGAATCGCCTTATCCCATGAGCTAGATTTATGCTGTATTCGTGCTCCTGAAGTCCTGAATTCGTATTATCTCGTATCAATTTAGCCTCAATGATGCCGCTCTCAGTACGTGATATTGCCAACATTCTCTTAGGCATATCTTTTGAGAAGACCAGTTGAATTGTATCTGGGACAAAAGAACTTGCCGCAGTTTCATAAGATGGAACAAAATCAAAGTCTTTCCGATCATAATTCAAGGTATACACAATTTCATCATCCGAGTCCAAATACTGCTCATGGGTTATTTCGAGGACAAGTCTAGAAACATTGCTATCATGCAAGACTTCGATTGATGGGAAGTAGACATCCAAATCGTGTCCCTCGAAATTCAAATAGACTTGGTTATGATGTTAAAAGGTCTACCACCAAATCAAAGCTTCGATAGACATGTATGAGTTCATCAACAGACCCCAAGAAACAGGATTTCATTTTTTTTTTTATTATAATGGTCCCTCTCCAAGATGACTTTTGGATTCTGGCAACGAGTTCCATTCGACTGCAAGAATGCTTATTATTCGTTAGAAATAGTGAGTTGTTAAATCATTGACATTTTGGAGGAAATAGTATTTGTACCAACACAAATGGTTTCCTTTCTTCGTATTGCCGCTGTTTCTGATGTGTCTATTTGCATCACTTCCTACAGCTCTATCCTTACAACCATCGCGTGATTCTTGCAGCTTCGCGAGTCTATCAAATGAAGATATGGAAGGTGCCATTTGGAATCGAACGTATGGAGGATCTCTATGGGACCAATGTTTTGATATGATTGAGGTCAGTACAGGTGGTTTCGCCATGACTGGTTTTACAGATTCTCTTTGGGCAAGTGGTGGAGGCATACTGTGGTTGGTTCGGACCGACTCTCAGGGCAATCAGCTATGGAACAGAACCTATACTGCGAGTGAATCGTGGGGGCATTCTTTAGTTGAGTGCGATGATGGCGGCTTCTTAATTGCAGGAAAACTTGTCACCGATCGACCTCAGGTGTGGGTCTTGCGTACAGATGCTAACGGAAATCACCTCTGGAATCATACCTATGGTGGAACACAGCCTGCGGTAGGCTGGGTTGTATCAGAGGTAGTTAAGTGCGCAGAGGGCGGATTCGCCATCTTTGGTACAGGTCCAGATAGCAATCCTGCCAATAATTCTGACTATTACTTAGTCCGTATTGACGAAACCGGCGATTTGCTATGGAATTACACTTATGATAGTGGGTGGATGGATTCCCCTGCAAATAATGGAGGACTTGTTCAATGTGACGATGGCGGGTTCGCCATTGTAGGCTATAGGAGAGAAGTTGAGTGGAGACCATATTATTCCCAGGTATGGCTAGTTCGCACTGATGCTGATGGAAAACATGTATGGGACCGGACATATGGTGATCCAGATGCAGCAGAGTTCCCCATTGATATATTGAGGGTAGGTTCTGACTTTCTGATTGGTGTTTGGACTGTGGTCCCGAATACATCAAGTTGGATGGGAGTCATTAGGATAGATGCTGAGGGGAACATGGTTTCTGATCGCAGATATGACAAGGGATTTGAAATGGGAGGCATGGTTCAATGCAGCAATGGAGGTTTCGCAATTGCGGGTGGCGCTTCTTTAATACGTACTGATGACAATGGTGTTTCGTTTTGGGAGCAAACCTACAACCAAAGCAGTAGGGATGAATTGTGGAGCATAGTCGAGTGCAGTGATGGTGGGTTTGCCATGGCAGGGATTACTGAAGTCGACTGGGAAGCAGGTGACTTCGATTTCTGGTTATTGCGAGTGGCTGACCCCGGACCACCCCCACCCCCTGTTGAAATCCCTATTGAATGGATAGTAATCGGTATCGGACTTCCGGTGGTTTTTATTGCAATAGTGGCCATCCTCAGAACCAAACGCAAATGAAATGGTGCCAATCCAATACTAAGAAAATCAGCTCAAATTGAGATTTGAGCGGAAAGCCAAATGAGAGATTCTCATAAATCGATTCTTAATTCTGGCAACGAGTTTTTTTTGCCTGCAAAAATGCTTATGATAGATTAGTTCAGCGTTTAGGTAAACAATAGAGGGGGGAAACCTCCTCAAAATAGTAGCTATTCAGCTATCGGGAGATTGTGGAGAATGAAGAGGAGATTTACGCTTGCCTTGGTCATGGTATTGATCATCACGCTTGGCTGTGGCCATGTGATGGCCACCAAACGTCCGAAGACCATGCTTGATGTGACCATTTTGAATCCTCAAAGCAATATCGTTGTGGAAAGCGACAGTATCTTCGGAGTGACCGCAAGTGTTCTTGCGCAAAAAGGAGATGCCGGTTTAGTGGAAACCTATATCCAGTACGCAGTAGGAGAAGGCTCAACAGACTTTGCAAACATTGATGACGGAGGTGCCACTGAATTGGAGATTAAAGATGGAAACCAGCCTCAGATTGAAACCCTTCTGAATGGTCAGTCTTGTGAAGTCAGTTGGACCCTGAAGGGCGTTCCGGGCACATATGAAATCCGAGTGTTCAGCCAAGGTTCAACAGCCAAGTCTGGTTTTTCTGAAACCCGAACTGTAACAATAAGAGCACCTTCTCCACCCCCGGAAACCTTCTTCGTAACTAGTGAGCATCAAGACACAGTGATTGGCTTTGGATCGTCTGTTGGTTCTTTTGCCAAGACTTTCAGCGAGGATGGCTTTCATGAGGTGCTTATCGAGGAGAAGAATGATCAGGGCACAAAGAAACCAATCGATGACACAACAGAGCTTGGATGGGTGTTTGAGTTCAGCGGCGTAGAAACTCGACCGGAAACCACGTTATATCTCAAAGGCTATGCCGAATTCCCAGCCGATGATACTGATGTTTTATTTGAAGTACAGCTGGATAGTGATGGTGTATGGGAGCCCATCATTTCAATCAGGAACACAGAGCAAGACATGCTATACGCAGCAGACATACCTGATGATATTTCAGATACAGTCAGAATCAGAGTTGTTGACGATGACCAAACAGTTGGTAACAAGGTAGTTTCTTTGCTCTACTTGGATTGTTTATGGATCTCAAGCAGAACATTTCAATATGACTCGTCTGGTCAGGAAATTCTAGTGTCAGCAGCTGACGATCGTTGCATCTATGTTTGGGAAGACTTCCGTGGTGCTTGGATGCAAGAGTCGGTGATTCACACTGAGCAATTAATCTTCAGCATGAAGATTGCAGACCTGAATGGGGATGGAGTGATGGAAGCGTTGGTCGGGGAGGATGAGGGGGTCATCGAGATATTCGAGAACCAAGGGGGTCTGATTACAAGAACCCAGAGACTCGTTCATCCCTATCTTGAAGAGGCTTTAGATCCCCAGTCGCCTTGGGGAAATATCCTCCTTTGGGTGAATGATATTGTTGTAGGAGACTTGGACAATGATGAATCGAGATATCTGGAATTGCTAACAACTAGTGACCAAGGTCGTTACGCAACTATATGGAAGATGGGTGATACTACCTATGAGCCCATATTCAACATCACGCTTCCAGCCGACGGTGTTGCAGTGGGAGCTGGTGATCTTGACAATGACAATGAAATCGAACTAGTGGTCAGTGCCTGTGTTGGAATGCCTGGAATCGTTATGATATATGAGTACCAAGGAGATAGGACTTGGGAACAATCAACCAACTATACAGACTTCACTGCAGAGAATAGTTGGATAGACCATATAGAGATATGCGATGTTGACAATGATGACATGAACGACCTAGTTGTCGAGAACTATGCGATCCTTTATGTGTTTGACTACGTAGAAGGTGAGCTCGTCAAGAAGTCTGAATGGGGAAATCACTTGCAGGATCGTGCTGTAAACTTTTTCGCTTGTGGGAATCTTCTAAATGAAATTGAAATGCAAATCATCGCTGTTGATTTAAATCAGTATGAAGAAGATGCCATAATATTCTTTGAAACAGTCGATGGCCAAATCATCAACACTTTCAATATTTCTTCACCAATCGAGTTGGGCTATATTGCTTTGGGAAACTTAGATGGTGATGATGTAGATGAATATGTGATTTCAGGTTCTACTGTGCTGACAATCTGGTGTGGTGAAACTCTATGTCATACTCTCGACACTGAAAACGTCACAATGGGATTTGTTGCTATTGGCGACTATGACAATGATGCAGTCGGGTGAAGATTCACACAATACTAGAGCTTTCTTAACCTGAAAGATAGTAAGCTGCTGGGTTGAATCCTAAGAGTAGAATCAGATTTCGGATAGTAGAAAAGGCAGACTGCCTTCAAATAATCACATCTGTATAGAATCCATTTTTTGAATGAGTTCCCACACAAACTCCTCAGTCAGCTGTACGACATCCCAGTCAACATTCTCAAACACATCACTCGGTTGATGCCAATCCGGGATGACACCATCTGGAGTGTAGTTGACAAATGTCAGACAACGCAGACCAGCCTTGCTCCCAATAGCACCCTCTGTGTATGCAGCCCTCATCTCATGACGACATGCACCAAATTCTGGGTTCTCTGCAGCAATTTTGTCCGCCAACTCGAGGAGTGCGGGATCACTCTCGATCGGAAAAATCAAGGTTTCTTTTGTGAGGTAGCAGGGACTGGTTTCCTTTCCTCCAACATTATCAATAGTGAGGAAAATAGCCTCCTCAATTTCGGAAGCGTGTTTTTTGACCCATGCCTCTGCTCCATAGGCACCAACCTCCTCACACCCAGAGTTGATTGCCCATAGCACAGTGTTCTGTAGCGGCGACTTCAAAGCGCGTTCTGCAAGGCCCATCACTATTGCTGTACCAGAAGCATTGTCATTCGCCCCAGGTGTATAGTCGGTCCGGTCAGCGGAAATAGCCATCAGAAAGAGGACTAAAACAGGAAAGGCGAAGACGAGTGAGAGGAGGGGAAATATAATCCACTCAAAGAAGAGGTCCAAGATGTACAAGATTATGAGGACAAGCGCACTGGCGAAGGTAGTAGTGGTCAAAGATCGGAAGAATTTGACCCAGCTTAATGATTTGTAAGCTATCGGCATTCTGTGAGTATCAAGATGACCAATTAGAATGACAGTTTTTTTCGTTGAAGCTTCTGAGGGGATCTTCACACTCACGTTCTGGCTGTCACCCTTTGGCAACACCCACCGAAACGGGTTCGGTTTGAACATGAGCTCGAGTACAAGCGAAACTACTGCAAAGACAGAGATCAGAATGCCAAGTATAGCACCATAGAATCCTCCGAGCAGATAGAGTGTTTCTCCCACCAATACTAATCCACACCCCAGAGCAAAAGGTAACCAAGCAGACCTGACACTTCTGAATGACTCAACAAGTGGTGATAGTCCTAGATCTCGGTAGACCTGCTCAGCATATTCTGACGCTTGTCTCTCTCCGGGAGTTGTTGACCCTCTTGGTCCGATAGAAACAGAGAGATGCTCCACATGCTTCTTGATTGACTCGATTTCCGACACACAGAACCCTCCGGTTCAAATCGAATCAGGAACAGCACTTCTAAGGTATATAGATACCGACTAGGTTGCTGTTCAATCAACAGAAAGAAAGATACGCCACGCAGCACTGTATCTCTATTTGTACATCCTGAAACACCAGAGAGAGGTGACAGTGATGGTCTACACAGGAGTGAAGAGTAAGGAGGACATCATCGAGCTCTTTGCAGCACATGTGTCCTCAGGGAAAGCCCAATTCTATCAGATGGTCGATCTCAATTTTGTTTTAGGAAAAAGAGATGGACCTTGGATGTGGGATGTGACTGGAGAACAAAAACTTCTCAATTGTCATTGTAATGGCGGTGTCTTCAATCTGGGGCATCGTCACCCCGAGATTCTTGATGTAATGCGAAGATCTCTTGATGAACTGGATATAGGAAACCATCACTTGATGAGTGAGCAACGTGCAATGCTTGGCAAGAAACTCGCTGAGTGTACACCCTCTGAGATCACTCGAACCGTCTTTGGTGTCGGAGGAGGCGAGGCAGTTGACTTCGCAATAAAACTTGCAAGAGGACATACCAAGAAACACAAGATAGTCTATGCCACATCAGCCTATCACGGACACACGGGTTTAGCGCTTGCTGCTGGCGATGAGCATTTCAAAGCCCCATTCGAGCCACTGGCTCCAGGATTTGTAGATGTTCCATTTGGTGACGCAGATGCGGTAGAAAAAGCAATAGACAATGAAACAGCGGCAGTCCTTTTTGAAACAATACCAGCCACACTTGGAATGCCACTTCCACC
>JBHLOX010000095.1:0-10466 GCA_048940045.1 Promethearchaeota archaeon | reverse complement strand
GTTCCATCTGGAGCAAGAATAGCAGGTTCTAGGGGTGAGGGCATCAGTCCCGCCCGAATCATTTTTGCTCTCGATATATCCCGTTCAACCTTAACTCCTGGTGGAGGAGCGACTTCTGGCCATTTGACCAAGAGGTATATCACAATCATAGTTTGAGTGATAGCTATGAATGCTGCTACATTCCCAATTGCTACTTGAATACTGAAATCAAGAAAGGGCAAAGTCCAGCTGTAGGAGAGGCCTCTCACATATATGAGGAATGATGATAATGCAACAGCCAGTATACTATAGAGGATCTGCGCTATGACTGCCCGTCTTCTCAGGTCATCCACATAGTTCCCGATTACCAGACAGGGAAGTGCGACTCCCACAAACAGTACAAGACTGTAGAGATATCCTATGGTGGCATAGGCTCCAATGAATGTGGCAATCAAAAGTCCAATTGTGGCAAGCAGACCAAATATTCCAAAAGCCATCTGGGTGACGCCTATCATTCGTAATCCCCAGGGCCTGTCTAGGATAGTGTAGACATTGTTCTCCTCGTTCAAAACACCTGTCCCCTAATACGCGTGCATGTGAACCTGTCACGATTCACAACCAATCTTTTGTTTGAGGGCTTAAAACCTCTACGCCTACAAACCGACAATCCTCATAAGTAGGTGTGACATCTCTCAACGAGTAATCAAAAGTGCTTTGCGTGATGAACATGACTGAGATTCCAATGCCCGGAGACTATGGTGCACAACCACAACCTCCACCTCGGGAGAAAGGTTGCTGCTCTCGATGCTGCGAATGCTGGATGTGGCTTCTCTTAGCAGTTATCGTAATCTTTGTAATATGGTTCGTTTTAGCGATGACGATGGGATTATGGTTCTTTGGTATCGTCTTCGGTTAGACGAAGAATAAACCATTAGTTTATATCCATCCTCAGTCAGTACGCCAACTATCTGACTCGTGGAGTAACGAACTCTGTGTCCGAATCTGAAGAAGACAACAATCTATACCCCACCCTCGAAGGTGGGCGTGTTCAGCGAATTATGAGAGCTCTCGAGCTGACTAAGGGTGTTGAAATAGCACGAAGATATCTTGCTATGAATGCTTTCGATGGCGCTCTCACGATGCTTGGTCTGATTCTTGGTGGTCTCCTCACAATTAATCCTGCAATCCCTGAAGAAGCTAGTTTGCAGTTTAGTGCTATTCTTCTTGCTGCAGCCGGAACAAGTATTGCAATGGCAATCTCAGGGTTTAGTGGGTCGTACTTGACAGAGAGTGCTGAGAGAGACCGTGAGGTAGAGGAGATTGGCAAAGCCATGTTGAGTGACATGAGCGATTCCATGTATGCAAAAGCGACAAAAACAACCTCAGTAGTGGTGGCACTTGTAGATGGAGGATCGCCTGCTGTTGCAGCATTTATCATCATCATCCCACTATTCTTCGTACCAGGTGGATATCTTGGGTATCGAATGGCGTTCTATTTAGCGATAGCAATATGCATGATATTGTTGTTTTGTCTTGGATTGTTCTTGGGGGCAGTATCGAAGAAGAACATGTGGTCTTATGGTGTAAGGACACTCTTTGCAGGAATAGTGACTGCTGCTCTAATGCTCATCATTTCCCACTTCACAGGAGTCATGGGATAGACAATGTTCGACGAACTCCCTCGCGAGCGTCTAGCTTTCCTTCCCACGCCACTGCATCGAATGAAGAACCTTGGCGAATCCATAGGCATCGATGCACTGTGGATTAAACGGGATGACCAGACTGGAATCTCCTTTGGAGGAAACAAGACAAGAAAACTCGAGTTTGTCGTGGGCGATGCCAAGGCTAACAAGTGTGACACATTAGTGACAGTCGGAGGACTCCAGAGTAACCATTGTCGCCAGACTGCGGCAGTTGCTGCGGTTTCAGGCATGAGATGCATTCTCCTTCTCGGTGGGGAGGAACCTGAGGAGTACACTGGGAACCTTCTTCTCGACAAGATGCTAGGTGCGGAGATGAAGTTCTTCCCGGATGAGTCCGTCTTCACATTGAACAAGCGGCTCGATGGAGTCATGGAAACGCTCTTGGATTTAGGCTTGAAACCTTATGCAATCCCCGCTGGTGCTGCAATGCCAGTAGGAGTTATTCCCTATGCTGTGGCAATGGATGAACTGAACACTCAATTCAAAATGAATGACTTTCATCCAGAAAGACTCATTGTCGCTGTCGGAACTGGTGGAACTCTTGCAGGACTGATTCTTGGAGCCCACCTGTTAGACCTCGACTTGGACATCATTGGAATCACTGTAAGCAAACCTGCTGATGAAGTGAAGGATGAGGTGGCGGACCTCATTGAGCGGACCATCAAGACCTATCCTGACGTTGAGTCATTCAAACCAACGATCAATGTGGATGACAGTTTCATCGGCAAAGGATATGCTGTGCTTGAGGACGGAGTGGTCAGTGCCATCGAGATGTTCTCCAAAATGGAAGGTATTTTCCTCGACCCGGTCTATACTGGGAAGGCGGGACTCGCACTCATCAGGATGGCATTAGCAGGGGACATTGCTTCAGATTCCCCAACACTGTTTTATCACACTGGTGGAGAACCTGCACTCTTCACTTATTCCGAGCTTGGACAGAAATGAGATTCTGAGTGGCCCTCATTATAGCACACTGCAAATTCGGGAGTAGACTATGTGGCCTACAAAGATACTCCATTGTCAAGGCGAAGGATTTAGTATGTCTAGGTTTCCGTACCTTTGATGTCGTTGAATAGGACAATTCGGTAGCGTGCCTTGTTCTCCCTCACCTTCCGAATGGCTTCGTTTATCTTCGTCATTGGCATCAACTCTACCTTGGGTATGATGCCGTGCGCCTGTGCGAACGAGAGCATCTCCCGCATTGTTGCCCTATTGCCGAGAAAGGAACCGGTGATCGAGAGTTGGTGTGCCACTAGGTCAGTCGGATTGAGTACTACATCTGGGAAGCCTAGAAGAATTAGCTTTCCATTTTTCTTCAAGGTTTCTAACAGCGCTTCCCAGTTAATCTTGCCACTAGCAGTGCATAGTAGCAGATCGAATCCAAACTCAACCTGCCGCAAGCTAGTCTGGTCGTCCGAAGCGATGAAGTGGTCTGCGCCGAAAGCAAGCGCTTGCTGTTCCTTCTCTGGAGAGGAGGATATGGCGGTTACTTCGTAGTCGAGTGCGTGTGCGAACTGTAGTGCCAGATGACCCAACCCTCCTACGCCGATGATGCCAATTTTCTGCGCTGATTTCTTTGCGTACGATTGGAGCGGAGAGAACACTGTGATTCCAGCGCACACTAGCACCGCGGCCACCTCGGAATGCATGGCATCAGGAAGCGGATAGGCGAAGCGGCTGTCCACAAGGACAGAGGACGAGAAACCACCATAGGGGACCCATGTTCCTGACGAAACAATGTCCATACATAGCTGCTCTTCGCCCTGCATGCACCACTCACATTTCCTGCAAGAACGACCCTGCCAGCCGATGCCGACCCGGTCCCCTTCCTTTAAGTCAGATACTGCGCCGCCAACATCTGACACGTACCCAACTATCTCGTGACCGGGAACAAAGGGATATGCGGTTATTCCGTAGTAGTCATCTATAGCGTGGATATCAGAATGGCACAAGCCGCAATGCGTGACTGTAACTCGGACATCATGCTCCCCTAGCTTGGGTGGCTCGTAGGTGAATGGTTCTAGCGGCTGTCCCGCCGCGCTCGCTGCGTATCCTAAGATTTTCGAAGAAGGCATACAAAGGACTCCTCATGATAACTAGTACGCATCAACTGGAATAGTCAAGGCCATCCGGTTTAGGTGCTTGCTTGAAGTATGGCAAAAGGAAAATTTGAACTTACTGTTTTAATTGGCTGTCATATCTGCTGTTTGAATCAATAGTAACAAGCCAGCCATCTTCTCATATTCAGAGCTTGAACAGAAATGAGATCCTATGCACTCTTCATTTTTCTGATCGTTTAACTACAGATGCAAGAATCCCAAGTAAGCAATATAGTATCATGATTATCACTGGTACAATTTCATCAAGAAGTGAGGCATTGTAGAACGCCACCGCTCTTGATGCCTCCACATAATATGTGAGAGGAAAGATATACGGGAGCATGGCGATGTATGATGGCATTTGACTCAAGGGGAACAAGAGCCCGGATAGGAACATCTGTGGTAGGATGAATACGAGCATGAGCTGTATTACCTGCAGTTCATTCTTCATTCGAACAGAAATTGCTAGAGCAAGTGTGACAGATCCTATCGCTAAGAGAACCACTAATGGAATCAACACTAGGATAGACGAAATTATTTGTGGAGCGATGTAAATTATTACAATGCTAATCACCATTGTCTGAACTAGGAGCACGCCAATGAATGCGACAGAGTACCCGAGTACTATTTCGAGATCTGATAAAGGCGTACTCTGCATTCTCTCCAATGTGCCTTGTTGCCTCTCTCGTAAGAAGAAAATACCTGGAATCAGAAAACCGAAGAATACACTCATAAAGCCAATAATCGCTGGACCCATGATCTCAATCATTGACATTCCAGATTCTCCATAGACATATGTAAGGTCCATACTGGTTTCGCTCTCTCGCCCAAAAGCTTGAGTGATTGATTCAGAGAGTGACATCTGAATTGCTGCCAATGCTGAAGCAGCTTCTGCGGCTTGTATGCCATTTATGAATAGCTCTATGGACTGTTCTTCACCCCTGATTGTGGCTTGTGTGAAATTTGGACCTACAAAGATCCCTCCCACTACGGACCTGGACTCGAGTAACTCTACAACTTCCTCACGACTATCACACATGGTGATAGACACATTGCCGTTTTCTGACAGGTTGTCTTCCAAGATTTCACCAATAGTAGTTGTGAATCCAACATCTTCATTCACAAGAGAAAGGTTGAATGATAGATCAATCGGACTTGGAGGAATTGGCACTGAGAATGTTATGTTGCGCTGTATCTCAACACCTCTACTTCCGAATACTTCACTGGCCGCCTGTGTAGTGACATTTCCTATTATTGCTAGAATATAGTTTGCTTCCACCTCACTAGTCACATTGACATGTAATTCAAGTGTGACATTTGCACCTGTTAGAAGACCCTCTGTAAAATCGGGAGGTAATAAGAGAACTGCTTGTATCGATTCTCCAAAATCATCAAAAGCGTTGGTAAGAAACCTATCAAAAACTGTCACATTCGCATTTTCCTGGAAAAGGGACGATACAGTGGCTCCGAGACTCTCTTCAAGAGGTGTATCTTGGATGCACACAGCTGTTGGAACATTTACAACCTCTCCTGAAAGAATGAATGACCATAGGAATGTGACCAGGAGTGGTGCAAGAACCATTAGAACAAGAGTTGGTCGGTCTCGACGAATTTGACGGAAGATTCTCCGTATCATTGTACCAATACGATGAGAGCTGATATTGCGACTCATTGTCGTGACCTCCTAACATAATAAGCGAAGGCCTCCTCAAGACCTGGTTGTTTCACAACAAGATTCTTCACTAGAAAATTGGCTTGTGTTAAAGCCTGAAACACTTTGAATTTGACATCACTATCTGCTAATTTTACAGTGAATCGGTTTCCTTTGATTTCAGTGGGAGCTAGTTTCTCCAAGATACTTTTGAGTTGAGTAGAATAGCTATGATCAATAGAACCAGTAATTATACTCTCTAGTGGGAGTGAACCGATCAGGTCGTCTGGATGACCATGGGCAAGTAATTTTCCTTCAAAAATCATAGCAACATTGTCACATCTAGTTGCCTCATCGAGATAGTGTGTTGTCATTACAATTGTTTTGCCTTCATTAGCGAGGCTATGAAAATGATCCCAAAACTCCATCCTCAATTCCGGACTGACCCCGACTGTGGGCTCGTCAAGGAATATCAAATCTGGATCGTGAGTAACTGCGCAAGCAAGACTCACTCGCTGAATTGTTCCACCGCTGAGCACATCAACTGTGCGGTCGAGTGATTCTGTTATTCGAGTGAATCTAGCTGCCTCCTCCACTAACTCCTTTCTTCTTTGAGAATCCTTGACTCCATAGCTCGCTGCAAAGAAATCGATATTTTCTCGAGCTGTTAAGTCAGGGTAGAGTGATTTAAGCTGGGTCATGTATCCTGTGCGGGCTCTTTCTTCAGTGGAGAGACGGTCTGACTGTTTATCTCCAATGTAACAATTCCCACTTGTTGGAGATAGAATACCAATCATCATTCGTACAAGAGTTGTCTTTCCTGCACCATTCGGTCCTACCATGCCTAAAATCGTTCCTTTAGGAACATCAAGAGAGATATTGTCAACCGCAACGATATCTTCGAATTGTTTAGTCACATTGACAGCTCGAATCAACTTCTAATCCTCCAGATGTCCTTCTCACCGATTCTAAAATATACAATCTCTCTTATTGATTTTTTGTAAGTGATTACTAACATAAATTTTAAACAAACTCGTACAATTATCTTCATGGTCGTTTATCATGCCAAAAGTACTAGATGACGAACTGATTTTCCGTGCTGTGATTCAAACTGTATCAGAAAACGGGTATACCGGATCTACAACTAAAGAAATGGCTGCTGCTGCTGGTATTAGCGAAGTAACTCTGTTTAGAAAGTATGGAAGCAAAGAACAATTGGTTAAAGCCTCGATATCATTCATTATTGGACAAGTGGATCTAAAATCTGCCAGCAAATATACTGGCGATGTCCATGCTGATTTGACTAGAATGGTGAAGATATACCATGATTTTGCTATCGAGTACGGCGATTTCTTTTCAGTCATGATATTTGAATTGCAGCGTCATCTAGATTTACTTGATATAGTTAATGAGCCATATAGCATCGTCTTATCTTTTGTAGAATTGATGGCCCGTTATCAGAACGAGGGATTACTGGTCAAAGAACATCCCTTAATTGCATGGGCATCCCTAGTGAGTCCGATACTCATCGCCTTCAATATGCAAAAAGTTGTTCCAGACTTTGGACTGCAAATTGAGGATATCAGAGATCATGTAACTAATTTCTTGGCTGGACGTTTAAATAAAACAACCAAATCCTTTTGATGCGTGTTTTGGTGTTTTAGTCCTCCTGTTGTTATGTATCTTCTCAATCGATGTGTTTCCTTAACTTACTAAGTCAGTAAATCTTATCACAGCACTCAGTAAATTTGAGAGTAGATTATATACCCTACAAAGATACTCCATAGTGTCAATGGGGGCATTGATTTGCAGAACGAGATGAAACTTTTCAAAGAGGCTTTCGATGAACGACTTAAGGCCGCTGTCTCTGAAGAGGTCAAGATCGTCATCAAAGAACAATATGCGGATGCTTTTGGTGTACTCACTGACTGTGAGAATGCAAACTTGATACCAGGAATCATAGGGCCACCTGGCGTAGGCAAAACGTTACTCTTGCGGGCCTACGCTGAAAGGAGCAAGAGAGAGCTCTACTGGATAACTGGGGATGAAGGTGTGAGACCTTCCCACCTAACAGGCGCTTTCAATCCGAGCATTGTCTTGAACAAGGGCTTCACATTAGAGGCATTCGAACCAGGACCATTGCTGAAGGCTATGGTATTCGGAGGTGTATTCGGTCTCAACGAGGGGAACCGTCTTAGTGAGTATGTACAGAACTCCCTACTCGACCCGTTTGAGGAACGTTCTATTAACGTCCAGAGACTGGGCCGAATAAAGGCTAATGACGGATTCTTCCCGGTTCTTACAATGAACCCAGAAGAGATGAGTGGTGCACACAGACTGAGCGAGGCTTTGAGAGACCGTGTCCGAGTGTGGATACGACTTGGGTATCCGCGAAAGGAGACCGAGATTGAGATTGTGAAGATGAACTGCCCAGAGTACAAGCTGACTGACGCAGTACTCGAGAAGGTCTATGGGCTGGTCTCATCCACTAGAGTCAACACTGACATTGAAATTCCAGCAAGTATCAGAGCAGGGATATCGATCTCACGACTGGCTGCCGAGATGACCAAGAGGAAGAAGGAGAAGAGCATCACTCACGGCACATTGTCGAAGGCTGCAACATATGTACTCGTGGGAGCATTGCGATTCAGACCAGGAATTGATCCAGAACCAGCGGTCAATTCACTAGTACGGAGGAATCTGGGGAGTACGTGATATGGCTGCGCAGCCCAAGCTGACTCCAATTCCAAGCAATGCACCCCCATTTGCACATGAATTTACGAAGCGAATGCGCGCAAGAAAGGATGTTGCCAAGAGACCAAGTGTCCGTCAGACTCAATCAATTCCACAACTCCTATCAGCCAGATATTTCAGGAATGGAAAGCTGACCCTCGAGGATTTTCTTGAGGCTGCAGTCTTTACCACCTATCCTCCGGACCAAGATATTGCCCGCGAGATTGCTGAAGACATTCTTCTTGGACGCGAAAAGGTTGAGCGTCCACGATTGAGTGACAGCGAACAGGCAGAAGCAGTGACTGCACCCTCCACTAAACAAACTGATGCTCTGAAGAAAGTGATGGAACAGATTCGACGGGAACAGGAGCTTGCGAAAGTCATCAAGAAGGACAAAGTACAAGCTGGGTATGAGTACCTCCAAGACCTTCATAGGAATGGCGATCGGCAGCTCTACGAGGCAGCAACAGACTACCTGACTGATGGTGACATTGTACTCCGAGGAATCACAGGCAATCAGGAACTCATGGATATCTCAGGCGAAAAACTATTGGACAAAGCAGGAGTACTTACATCTCAGGATATCCAGAATTCAAAGGTACTCCAAGTTTTGGATGATGTATGCAACTTGTCAAATGCTGCTGAGCAGGTTGCAGGGAAGGCTCTCAGGGGAGATAGCGATGTCGAACAGGCATTCTCTGACCTTGCACGACGAGATACAACAACCTCTGCTCGAGCACTAAAACACATTGAGGAAATGAAAACATTAGATGAGGCAAAAAGAGAGTCGTTAGACAGGACACTTCAAGACAACCTCGAAAACCTCAGTGAGGCTGCAGACTACGCAGCTGAGCTAAAACGAATGCCAGATAATCTAGACAAGCAAATTCAGGAAGCACCAAATCGCTATTCACTCAGCGATGCAGCCGCTTTTGCAGATAAGATGAAGAAACATACTGGAAAAGATATCATGGATGACCTTCTCAAAGCATACAATGAGCAGTATGACAATGGAGGTCATAATAACGTAGACATGCGTCAGCTGTCTGACACAGCTCGAGATAGTCAAGAGTGGGATGCTCTTCTGTCGAAAGAAACTGAATCCACAATTCAAGATGCAAATGCACGTTCATCACCATCTGATTTCTTGAGATCTAGTGTGGCTCAGGGAATGGCAATGAGTTCTGAGTTGCCTTCGACTCATACGAAAAAGGAGTGGGGCAAAGCCATGCAGAAGCTTGCTGACGCTGCATGCGATACATCTCCCACAAAGACCCATCTTCGAACGACTGTCAAGCAGTTATCTAGAATGGGACAGGTGCCTTCAAAGGAATCCATCCGAAAAGCCGGTGAGCGCCTAAGTATGTCTGAGGCTGAGATTCTCGAGCTTCTTAATCCATCGTATGAGGTGATCACGAAATTGATAGAGGCTGGAGTTTCTGATTTTGACAGGCTGCACAATCTGATCTCTGCAGCAGGTCTCTCCAGCCAACAACTAAGTCAGCTCGCAGACATGGCTGCGGAGAGAGGAAACCAAAGTGCATTGGGTGCAATTGCTCATGAGGACCTCCATGCTGCACTTGGAACCGGTGCTCGGGGATATGGACAAAGACGATATGGTCAAGGCACAGGAGCTGGTGATAGCTCGCAACCATTTGACAAAAACCGTGCTGACATGGCATTTGGGGGTCTCTTGGGAGGACCAGCAACTAACATTGTGCGGATATGGTTCACCTACCGTGATCAACTGCCAGATGAACTTAAGCAGAAACTTAGGGAGATTGCGCGGCGGTTACTGATAGACCTGGGAATGAGATATGCCCGTCAGACCATGGGTTCCAGTATGCTCGGAGGGCTTTTGGAATCAACTACTGTGAGGCCTTTCAAGATTGGCGATGACATGGATCTTATCAACCTTGAAGAGACTATAGAATCTCTTCTCTCGCAGGGTCGTACAAACTTCAAGATTCTGGAAGCCTCTGACTTCTTAGTAACAGAGACCTATCAGGGTCATCGTGCATTCTATTGGGCATTGGACAAGAGCGGGTCAATGAACTCAGCTGAAAAACTAGGTATGTTAGCAATCTCTGTGATGGCTGGACTCTATGGAGTGAAGAAGGATGACTTTGGCGTTGTTCTCTTCGACCATGAGACCCATGTTGTCAAGACCATAGCTGAGAAAACAGTTTCAGTCGATAAAGTAGCGGCTGACCTTCTTGATGCCCGTGCAGGAGGAGGTACTGGAGGTTCCGAGTCAATCAAGCTAGCACTCCAGAACTTCGAGGACACACGTGCAAAAGA
>JBHLOX010000094.1:0-10496 GCA_048940045.1 Promethearchaeota archaeon | reverse complement strand
ACACGAGGGTCAACCTCGCCGCCTCGAGCAACGGCTGCCACAACAACACCTTCTTTGGTACATAGAACTGCATTTTTGACTGAGCGGTGAACCTTCAGCGTGTCTTCAAGAAGTGTTGCTACCTCTCCAAGTGTTTCTCCTGGCATATTTCCACCAGCACGTGTTCCTAGGGGCTTGTCAAGCTTCCGCATTTATAACTGATACTCTTTGCTAAATTGCCCTCAAAAGGTCCTATCGTCTCAGAGCAACAAGTTTAAATCGACGAGCCAAAGCATCGAGGCTAACGGCCACGGAGGCATGATTTTGAGCTCACGGTCAGGAACAGTTGCATCCATTATAATAGTGATACTGGTATTTTCCGCAGTAGGTAGTTACGTATTCTTAACAAATCAATATGTTCCATCAAACATCGCGGTTGTTGTACTGGACCCCGGATATGGCGATAGAAGTATAGTAGACCAGGCATATGAAGGATTATTTATGACTGATGTTGTTGTTAGTTATGACTTTAGAATCGCTAATGATTCCGCTCATGCGCAAGAGATCATGGAGAGTATCGCAAGCAGGGGAAGGCATGATCTAATTATCGTAATTGGGACAGATCCAGACCTCCATTCTGCAGTTCAAGCCGTTGCTGAAGAATATGGTGGACAGAAATTCGCATTGATTGGTGGGTCAGTGCCTTTAGCCAACGTAGCCTCAGCTACATTCAGGCTGAATGAAGCGGCATTTCTTGCAGGTTCATTGGCTGCATACCTCGCAACTGACAATAATGATCGAAGTGGCAATGTAGGAATTATTGGGTCGACCACAACAGACCCAACAATCGCCGATCTCATTGATGGGTTTCTGCAAGGCCTTCAATATGCAAACGCGTCTGCAGATATCAATGGGACAGTAAACCTTCTACCCGTTGAGTATGTTGGATCCCACAATGACTCAATTACTGCAGAGAATATTGCCAAGGATATGTTTGATCCTGATAATGGAAACGTAACAGTGATTTTTGCACCGGTTAGAGCAAGCATAATGGGTATCCGGGCAGCCATGGAATGGGCGAATCTCACCTACTATCAAGAGTATGGTAATACAACTCGAGCACCATTTGTAATAGGTGCTGAGACAGATCTTGGCCAACTTGGAAATCCGAATATTGACATAGCAAGTGGTCCATCATGGATAGTTGGGAGTGTAGTCCCAAGATCGGATCTAGCTGTATACAGAATCCTCAATGCCACTCTCTGGGATGATTTCCCTGGAGGTTTAGAGAATGGTGGTCCAAACCGCACTATCGGAAACCTTGGTAACGAGGGTGTTGGATTAGTGATTAGAGAAGATTTCAGACAAGACACTTGGGTAACAGATGATATGCTCAACATTATGACGGTTTATCGAGATTTCATCATCAATGGAACCATTACTGTAACATAAACATCTACTGTCTTCTCTTGGGGGTAGGTGCCCTCGATGTTTCCCTTTTTCCTTCAGACATAGAAGGTGGTGGTCAGAATGAATGTTTCAAGAGAAATAATAGAATTGGCGATGAAGGGAGAAACTCTCAAGAAAATTGGAAGGTCAGGGTGGTCTCTTGCTGGTGTTGATTGTGCGAGACAGGAGTCAGTGGGAGAACATTCATTTGGTACCATCCTCCTCTCACTGATCATTTCTAAGCTCCTTCTTAGTAGGGGCGAGAATTTTGATTTTAGCAAAGTCCTATCAATGGCCACGATTCATGACCTACCAGAGTCTTTGACATCAGATATACCTCGAACAGCAACTGAACTTGGAGGGGAACCCTTTCAAGAAGCGAAGGCACGAGCTGAAGATGAATCAATGCTTCGATTGACAGAGAAGAGTGAGGCTTTCGGAGATTGGTTGATTAAGCTTTGGAGGGCCATCGGTGATAATAATACACTGGAGGCTCGAATTGTATGCGGAGCGGACATTATCGATATGTTAGTTCATGCAATTTCATTAGAAACTTCAGGAGTATCACCAAAAATCCTCGATCAGTTCTTTGTCAAAGCACACGATATGGTGAAAAACTTGGGTTTGGGGATTGTTGAGGACATTTTCTGGGAGTTGTACAAAAAGCATGTTGATTTTGCGGGTACTAGAGGAGTTGAGTTGAATATAATCACTCAGACTTAGCAACAACATTGTCCCTACGGAAACTTAACAAATCTCGGTGCAAACCGGCAGCTATGGTTCGAGCTACGCGTATAGGTTCAGGAACTCTTCCATCAACCGTGATTTTGTCAAGTAGTTTCCGTGCTCGCTTTTTACTTACTCCAGCTGTTGAGAGGTAGAGATTGTGTCCAGTACTTAACTCGATTATTTCTCTGTCACCTGTCCGCTTAAGGATGTCTAAACGAGTTTTCCAATCGCGAGGGAAATATTCCCTTAGATATTTTTCAATTCCATTCGAAGGATGATATGAAACACAGATTACTGGAGTCTCAGTAGTTTCTTGAAGTGAGGAGATATCTACAATGTTGAACCAAGAGATGACTGACCCTCCAAGCAACCATACCCGAATGTCTTTTCTTTTGAGTCGGTTGTATAGAGAGATCAACTCATTGGTTGAATCACGACCTCCAACTTCTGGAGTACAAACACCAAATCCATCTATTCTTAAGTCTCCTCTCATGATGACTCCAGCCAAGATGCTTCTTGGCTCGTTTTTCTCGAAACTCTCCGCCACCCCTAAGACACGCACACCCTTTTTCCAACCAACTGATGTATCATCTGGAGACGAAGTGTCTATTCTATGTACTGTGCTCAAAGTATTGAACCACCTTCGTATATGAAGCAGTATTCTAAATGCAATATTTACATTAGTCATGCAAACTTTATTAATCCGCATTTCTAAAGGTCATCCATAACAGTAGAGAGAGAGACAGCAAAAGAGTGGCTATCATGTTTGATCCTAGCTTTGAAGAGCTGCAAGGGAAGCTAAGGCAGATTATGGAAGAAGCCACGGCACTTGCAGCAGGAATCAGAGCCTGGATGCTTCTGTCCAAAGAGGGTCTCCCGATATCATCAGCTGGTCCACATGGACTGGAAGAAGCTGAAATCGCCGCAATGGCTGCATCAATTCTTGGGGTTGCGGACTTAGCAGCTGAGCGTATGGACCAAGGAATCCTTGAAGAGATTCTTTTAACGAATGAGAAAGGTCTCATGATCATGAAAAGTGCGGGGGAGAAAGCCATCCTTGTACTAGCAGCTGGAAAGGGTATGAAGACCGGTCTCTTGGTCTATGCTGCAAACACTGCGGCTGAGAAAATAGCTCCACTACTTTGATCTAGTAGATGTGAAGCAGCCAATATATAGTCTGTACTGCAAACCTCCAATCATGTTCGGATCTATACATGTTAGTCAAAGCCCAGTTGTCTAGGAAAAAGTTACTTCCCGTTGCTATGAGCCGACCTTCATTTATGTTCTCAAGACCAACCATAACCGTCCGATTTTCTGTATGTACTGTGCCATTCAAATCAGCCCATGTATAGTCAGTCCAAGCAATCTCATAGCCAGTTCCTGTGAAATTGAGAGAACAGCCATTATAGTCGAATGAGTCAACAAGGTTCGTAATGTTGTGCGGAATCATATCGGTTATCAGCTTCGTGGAAGAGATCCCATTGACAGTGATGGTAATACTAGGAATCTGGTCATTGACGAGTGTGATATTGAAAAGAGAGAATAGATTATTTGCATTGGCATGATCAATGCTTGAATTAGAAAGACCAACTAAGAAAAGGTTTCCACCATTCTCAAAATAATCTGAATACGCCGCTAGTTCTGCAGAGGTATATGAGAATAGTCCTACCTTGCTGTAAGAAAAACCATCTACAACCGTCCCCCAGGCACATGGATCTAAAACGAAGACAGCATCATAATTTGACAGAACAGGAAGAGTGAGATCATCAGATTCTCTTAATTCATCAACTGCAATTCCTGCATGGGTTAGGCTACGATACAGCTGTCTGAATTGTCCATAGGTTGAATCCATCGACCAAGAGGTGTGGCTGATATCAAATGCCACGTCGTGAAGTGCGGCTATGGCATCAATCTCCAACACCATTGTCATCTGTAGATATCCTGATGCTCTGAAGATTATTGAAGCAGCCACATCATCGATTGAGTCTGATGATTCAACTCTTAAATCAACGTCAAATGATCCGCTTTGATTGACAAAGATAGAGGTTGGACCTTCTAGCCATTTGCTACCAACACCACTATAGCGAATGGTGATGGTGTCATTTCCTGAAATAAAAATCGAGATGGGCATAGTGGATGTATGGTTGACGAAAAGCTGTTCGAAAGAAAACGGTGATATGGTGGGAGCGACTGCGAAAAGTAGGGGAAGGCCATTTCGTTTCTGGACTATGTCGATATATTGTATTGTTGTATCCAGGTCAAACAAACCAGCTCCAACCTCCCACTCTTCATATGGAAGATAGGCTGCGCCGTTCATCACGGAGGCTTTTATCATGCCTGGAGTCCAAGACCATCCGTTTGTTATGCAATGGGAGATTATTATGGAAACACCTGCAGAAACAATTGGGGCTGCAAAACTAGTTCCCAATACTGGTCGTCCATCTTCATTATAGCTTCCAAGTGCAGCAATATCCGGCTTCATGAGCCGGTTTCTCAAGGGACCTCTAGCTGAAAAAGAATACAATTCATTGGATTCGTCGACAGCTGCAACCGCAATAACTTCTGCATACCGTGCAGGTGATTCGACAGAGCTTCCACTAATGCCATTCTGTCCATTGTTGCCTGCTGCAGCAACAATAGTCACTCCTTGATTGAATGCCCACTGGACAGCTTCGCGCAACAAGTCAGAATCGATTGAGGGTATTCCTAGACTCAAATTTATCACACTGCAGTTCTCTACATTTACAACCCATCGAATAGCCTCTACAATGGCGACGGGTGTAGCGATGTCATTTGAAGATACAACCTTTGCATTCACAATTGCTGCATCAGGTGCTTCAGAAGCAATAATCTTAGCTATGTAAGTTCCATGCGGTATGCCTTCTGGATAACTGTCCCTTGTCGAGTTATCATCTTCTGCATAGCCATATGTAGAATTAATAAAACTCCTCTCTGCAACTACTCTTGGTATCAGCTCTTGATTGATATTTATTCCAGAATCAATAATCGCAATTCTCACAACTAGGTCCGGAGTTGAATAAGACGGTGGAACCGCATATAATCCAACTGCGGTTCCTATGATGATGATTGTGGATAGTAGTAACACTGTGCCCCTTCGTTTTTTGGGCTCTGAATATTCATCAACCATCCATTCTCAACTCGCTCTCATTCAGGGGCTGTATTCAATCTACAATCAGTATGAGGTTCCTATAAAGTCTGTTTGGAAGAAGCAATCTCGATAATGATGCAAACCAAATCCTTAATTCATTTACAAATCCTGTAAACCTGAGGTTGCATCAATTGGTCATGGATGACCCTGACTTGTACGAACTTGAGGAAGCAACGGGCATTGGCATCTTCGAACCTGGATTGCTGGTTGAAAGTCAGATTGACAAGAACCAAATGATTAGTGTTTTAGCGTATACAGCATTAGGTTTGGTCTTGTTGGTCATAGTTACTTTCATTATCATGGTGCCATTGATGATGACACCACTCATTGTTATTGACCTGTACTCAGGTTACATTTACATCGATCCACTTGCGATGATAATTCTGACAGGTGCAGAGATTGTATTCGTTGTACCACCTATGTACTACATCAAAAAAAGAGGACTTCCCAAGTCAGCAATAGGCATTAAAAATATGCTTTCTGGAAAAGATGCAGTTCTAGGCATTTTCATTGGACTACTGATGATTGGAGCAAACATTGTAGTTTCATGGCTAGTTTCAACAGCTACTGGACCTCCTGCTTCTGGAATGGAAGACATACTGGTTGCCAGAAATCTTGCTGAAATGGTTGCATGGACATTAGTCATGTTCGTTTTTGTTGGATTCACTGAGGAACTCATCTTCAGAGGGTTCATGCAAAGAAGAATGGAGATTTATTTCAGAGGCCGTGGAACGGCAAACCACAGATTAGTTGCGCTTCTGATAAGTAGTTTCATTTTTGGAATTATCCATTTTGACATCTTTGGTCTTCCCGCCAGGTTTGTGCTGGGAATGTTTCTTGGTGACCTAGCCCAACGAAGGAACTACAATATATTGGGTCCATCAGTTGCTCATGGGATGAACAATGCCATTGTCATTATCCTGAGTAGTTTGGGTTTCTAAAAAAATTCCGAGGGATCTGTTGTTGTCAGATCCCAGTGTTCGCTCTATACGATGTGAGTGAGAAATTCAGTGAATTTCACGCCTCGTACTTGAAAGCCACTTTGATATTGGCTCGGAAAGCTACAATCTTGTTATCCTGTACCTTACAGGTGAAATGATCTACATCAATTCCTACAATACCCCTGACGCTTTTGGCGGCAACTTCAAGGGCACTCTTACAAGCGCTTTCCCAACTATCAGGTGACTCACCAATTAATTCTATTACTTTGACTACACTCATATATCTATCAAACCTCCTCGGGATTAATGAATCTTGGATATTGCACCTTAAGGGTCTTACCTCGGAAGTTGGATTGGGTATCTAGGGCTAAGCTAGTGTTGCTCGACGGACGAAAATTAACCATGCAATAAGGATGAGTGCCAAGGAAAGCTCCAGAATGATAAGAATATCCCCAGTATACTCAAAAAGTGCAACTCCCTTAAACGCGGTGTCAGACATCATAACTCGACCGAGATTGAGTGGAAAGTAATCATCAATTAGTCCGACATCCATGAACCCGGTTCCAACAATGACACTACCAAAGAGAAGGAATAGGAATGACTGGTTTGCTTGGAGCCTTGTTGTCACAATGGTGGAAATCAGGACACCAAGGGCAGATCCTGAGAGAGACATCAATGCAAGAACGATGTTCATCGTGAGATACTGATTCCAAACATCAATAGTGAACAGTACTTGCCAAAGGATGAGTAGAAATTGTGCCTGAAGCATTCCAACAATGAAGTAGGCACAAACCTTTGCGATAATAGCCTCCATTTTACTTGCAGGTGTTAGGAGCATCCTGTTTAGTGGCACATCACCGACAATTGCTTGAGCAGCTGTTGCTGCAACAGCGATGAACACAGCAAACACAATCATGAAGACACCAAATGTGGCTTCAAACCCACCGGAACCTGGGGGTTGAAACTCAGCCACCATATCACTAGCAATCTCTCCTTTGACCCATCCATGGTCATAACGAAAGTTTTGCACTACACCATTAAATTTCGAGAAGACAGATGATTGACTTTCAAAATCTGTACTACTGATATGAATATTAACAAATGCAGGAATATCTCCTGTGATGTTCCCTTCGAAACCATATGGAATAACAGCATAGGCCTGTATCCTATCGAAGTACAACGCATCTAACGCATTTACTTCCGTTTCAAAGATTTGCACAATGAAATTCGGGCTGTTGGTGAGGTACCATGTGAAGTTTGCTGATAGATCCTCTCCCGGGAAAGTATCTGTAGGATCAGCATCAACAACACCCAGTCTGATGGCATCCTCATTCTTCCCAGTCGCCGGAATGATTCCAATAGCACTCTGATTGGTAGCAGCAAACATTGTGGCCATTATCATTGTAGGTAGGATGAAGACTAGTAGCAGCGCGAATTTATCGTTCTGAATGAGTTTGAGTTCCTTCAGAAACATAGACCAGATCCGCCATAGCTTCGTGTTTTTCTTCTTCCCAACCTTCGACAAAGGTATTCACCTGATTCGTCAATCTGGTTCTTAAACTAGAGCCCTTTTATGGGTTTTCTGCAGGTTTTGAGTCTAGATCAATCCGAGAACCTCTGCGCACATTAGTAGATAAAGAACCATTGTGCTAGAATCGCCCCATCTTAGAGCGTGTTCTCGAACTTGCGTAGTGGTCATTCTCTGACCTTGGTTGTAAAGCTTCCCCAGTATCTTCTGAATCACAAGGTCGCTATAAGCAAAGACTTCAAAGTTACCCAAGCCAGCTAATGATAATACTCGAATAGTCCATTCACCAATTCCTCGAATTGGTTTCAGGGTTGCTAGAACTTTATCGAAAGGAACTCCAAAGAGAGAGTCGATATCTAGTTCTCCATTTGCGACAAGGTTTGCTGCTATATGGATATACTCTGATTTGTAACCAAACCCGAAATTTCGAAGCCCTTTAGGTCCAGTCCTGCTAATTGCGTGGGCATCTGGGAAATAGTACCAAAGTTGGTTATTGAACGATACAGGTTTTGTAAGTCCAATAACCATCCTCTTTGTGAAGACATTTGCCGCTTTGTATGACACCTGTTGTTGGATGATTGTCTTAATCAAAGCTTCATAGGGAGTAGGTGACATATAAGGTCTGATTCCACCAACTAGTGGAGTAAGGTGGGATATTATAGGGTCTGCTTCCATTTCCCTCAGTGCATCATCGATTTTGAAATCCAGATTGAGAATCTTAACTACCAATTCTGTCAGTCTTCGTCTTCCGATATCAGTTTCCGAGTGTTCTACTTTCAATGATTCGCCAGGAGTTGTCTGTCTGATGACAAGTGCAACATGTTGATTATCAAAACGATATGCACGACCAAAGTAACCTTCTCCGGTTTGCTCAGGAACTGGCTGAATATCAGGATATATCCAAGAATGTACTGATGACAGTAAGTCGTAGCCACGGGGAACATTGATGCTGAATGGCAATCTTATCACTCTTGTAGATATACGAGCATGTTCTTGCAGATGCAAGTCTAGTGAAACATATAATCGGTTATCATAAATTCTCTTCCGGAACATCAGGATTATAACAAGACCAAATGAAGACAATCAGGATATACAATGGAGAATAGATCACCCTCCTGGATGGATGTGCCTATTGTTAAGTTATCTCTGATGATCTTAGCTATTGTCCTTTTCAATTTCGGTTTGTTCTTCATTTTGAATTTTCTTGCACCAATAGTGACCGGAATAATAGTTGGGTTTCTAACCACGAGAATACGAGATGGAATGGTCGTTGGTTTCTTGGGAACTGTTCTCAGCTATTGTATAATCTTCGTAATCTCTGAATGGTTTCTAGGATTTACTACGCCTGTTATTGATGTTGCAGTGGCAGTTTTAATTATGGGATTGTTAGGTGCAGGTGGAGGATTAATGGGAGCTTTTCTTTCCATGAGAATGCGAAGTTAGTCTATGTATCCACAATGATTTTTCCCGGAGTGAAATTGGCATTAGGTCCAACAGTACTGCTACGTAATGGATTACCAAACAACACCCATTCTACTATTGAAACTGCATTATCAATTGTTAGTGTGGTTGTTTCTCCCTTACGCACATTCTCGAGCTCAGCCAAAACCTTTGGTTCGAGATTCTCTGTGAGGGTCCTATCAACAGTCAGCTTAACTTCGCCTATGAGTTCATGGGAGTCTAGAAGATCGAGAAAGCCAAATTTCCATCCATCACAGTAGGCACAAGTCCTCCAGTCATCAAAGGTTTCCATGTTATTCATGGTGTCTAAGGTGGCACCAATGTAGGATGCGCCCGAGTTAAGAAATGCCTTTAGTAGAGGACCCTCCTGCGCAGTACTGCAAGCTTCAGAATACACAACTGGATACCCTTTGAATTTTATAGCTGAAGCCTGATCATGACTTAGGATCACGGAGTTGTGTGTGGCCCAGCGGTCTGGTGTGCCATGAATACGAGCTGTGAATACACCATCTGAGAATTGAAGTATAAATTCACTGACTGAGAGTAGTTTGGATTCATCTTCAGTATAGCGATCTAGTACTTCAACATCAAAACCAAGTTCAGCGAGAGCCTTGACATGTAAATCAGACCTAGTTGGTTGGCTATCAAAGACAATAGCAATGTTGCTATCAACAATGAATGGATCCATGTGATAGAGCACTGTTTCAGGAGGGCCGAAAATCCTACCGAATGGGAAGTCAGGAATGCCATCACCGTCTAGATCCTGAATAAACCAATCAGTAAAAGCATAAGCACCATCGTATGAAATCTGAGTTGCAGGGAGTTCCTTATTGGTGCCAATCAGGAGAACTCCTTTGTGATAACTGGAGTCGTAGTTCTCTCGAACAGTCTTCTGTGTAAGCACCCATGAACGACCTTTCTCTTGGATAAAATCGATTCCAAGTTCTTTCGCCTTGTGTTCGTATTGAGCAACATTCTCATCACCAACATTTCCACAAATGACGAGCATTCGCGTGAGTAAGTCTCGGTTCATTTTCCCCACATCAAAAACAAGCTCATCATCTGCTCTTTTCTTCCTGAACTTCTTCTTGATTTCATTGATGCTACCAAAGCCACGCTTACTAATGATGTTCATGACGGGAGGTTCCTCATCAAAAGTGATAATTACTGTTACTGGTGTAGCCGCCAATAAGGAAATGAAGAAAGAATGAACTCTGAAATTAAGATCATCTCATTGGAT